>JAIWEW010000046.1:0-8047 GCA_048632005.1 bacterium | reverse complement strand
CGGAGGATTGAGAGACAAGACTATAAGACACCATCACACTGCCATACACAAGGCCCTAAAAGATGCAGTGGATTGTGTATTATAAGTCCGCAATGTTGACGATGCTATTAGTCCACCCCGCGTACAACGGCCAGATTTACAAACTTGGAACGAAAACGACATAGCCCGTTTTCTTGAGGAGGCCAAGGGAGGCCCCTATTACGCACTATTCTATTCTGCCCTATTTACTGGTATGAGAAGGTCTGAACTTCTAGCCCTATGCTGGAAAGACGTCGACTTTATACTAGCCCAAGTAAGTGTGAATAGAAGTCTACATGTCTTAAAGGGCGGAAATGTTGTATTTAGGTCAACCAAAACATCCATGGGAAGGCGTACAATTGCCCTGCCACCTTCAGCGATTATCACACTTAAAGAGCATAAAGAGATGCAAGAGCTGGAGCGGACCATGTTAGGGGTACAGTTAAAAGATGATGCCCTAGTATTCGCTCACTATGACGGTACGCCTTTATTGCCCAATACTGTGAGCCACGCCTGGATTAAGCTGGTGCGCCGTTCTGGATTGAAAGGTATCCGCCTACATGACGCCCGGCATAGCCATGCGTCCCTTATGCTTAAACAGGGCATACATCCGAAGATTGTTCAAGAAAGACTGGGCCACGCCAGCATTCAAGTAACTCTTGATACTTACTCCCATGTTGCCCCTGGGCTTCAGGCGGCCGCAGCCAAACGTTTTGACGAAGCTTTTAGCAATGCTTATAATAAGCCTGAAACTGAGGCTATTGAAAAACATTATTAGCAAATTATTAGCAAAAATAAAATCGGTATCTGTTATGTTAAGTGACTTCAGTGAAATTAGCTACAAAAATGACGTGCGCCCGTAGCTCAGCGGATCAGAGCATCGGTCTTCGGAACCGAGGGTCGGGGGTTCGAATCCCTTCGGGCGCGCCAAATTACACCACAATAAGCGAATCAATAAAAATGCCTACCGTAATGTTGACTTGATTATGGCCTAGTGATAAAATACAGAAAGTGGCGATTAATTATACATGGCGATTGCTTCGTTTGTAGTAGCCCCGACCCCATCTAAACGTAGGGGGTTGGGCTTTTTTAATGAAAGGAGCCTTATATGTCAAGTGCAGTAGTGAAACTTTTTAAAGACCCTGTCGTTGCAGCCAAGGCTACTGAGGAGTTGAAATCAAAGGGTTATAAGGCGGAGGAGATCGGCATTCTAGTGCGCGATGGTGATAAGGCGAAACAATTAGGTGCCAAGGTCACCGAGGAGATTGGGGCAGCGTTGACTAAGCTGGACGTCCCTGAGGATACCGCTGCGTACTATGAATTTAGCGCCTCAATGGGTGGCATCCTTATCAGTGTACAGACAGATGAGGCGCGCATTCCCCAGGCTCGGGAGGTCTTGAGGAATGCAGGCCTTGGAGCCACTCCTGCGAGAGAGGAAATGTGGGCATCGAGCCCGGCATTTCCCGCTGCGGAAAGAATGTCAGCAACCGATCCTATTGACGCCAAGATGACCGGCGATTTCCGAAAATACTAGATTTTTTTATTTATAGGAGGGAAAAGTGTCTCGATTTATTGCGAAGTCAGCTATCAGGGGTGCTCACGGAGTTGTTACCAAAGCGGATGAGATGCTCAAGAGCGCTCTGCAAAAGCACGGGGGGGAGGCACCGGTTGCCTTTGTCGATAAGGAAGGCGTAGGCTCAACCTTCTTCCTTCCCACAATCTATGCATATACTGGGCATAAAATAGAGAAGCTGAGCGATATGACTCCAACGTTAGAGTATTGCAGGAGCTTATTACCGCCAGTGCCTGGTGACAACCTGTGGCGACCCTATCTGGGCGAGACGGCGGATGCCGGAGTGTCTACCCTGTTTGCTGAGGAGATCATCAAAGGGATAGAATTCGTTGAGGGGAAACAGCCACAGACACATAATGGCTTCACTTTCAACGGCCCCATTAGCGATGTGCAGACGCGCTCGTGGGGGATTCAGATGGTCGATGGCAGCATGCCCGGTTTCGCTGCGGTTATCGGCGCTGCAAAGAGCAATGAGGTAGCGGTCAAGATCGTACGTGAGCTCCAGTCCAAGGGACAGCTGGTTTTCCTCTCCGGCTCGAATAAAGGCCGCTCTATTGTGGATCAGCTTCTGGAAGAGGGAGTGGAGTTAGGCTACAACACCTTCACCGTCCCCTTTGGCACTGATACCGAATCCACGGTCTATGCCCTGGGCTATGCAGCCAGGGCCGCCATCAGTTTTGGCGGTGTCACCCCGGGCAACTTTCGCGAGATACTGCTTTATAACAAGTTTCGCTGCTTTGCCTTCGCCCTCTGCCTTGGTCCCATGGATGACCTCAAGTGGGCCACTGGGGCAGGGGCCATCACCTATGGCTTCCCCGCCATCCTAGATACCGTTACTCCCAACATCCTGCCCACAGGGATCACCAGATATGAGCATGTCGTCAGCATGCCTTTTGACGATATTCCAGGCAAAGATGATATGGAGCGGGCGGAGCGGCTGGTGCAGCGCTGCATCGAGGTCAGAGGCATTAAGATTAAGATACCCTCGGTTCCCATCCCTGTTGCCTATGGCCCTGCATTTGAAGGTGAGGTGGTACGGCGCGCAGACCTTCGAGTCGAGTTCGGTGGCAAGAATGGCGTCTGCTTCGAGTTGCTTTCAATGAAAGACCCTGATGGTATAGAGGACGGCAAGTTCACTGTGGTGGGGCCAGATATCGATAGCTTTGAAGAGGGGTCGAAAGTACCCCTTGCCATCGTGGTTGACGTAGCGGGGCGCAAGCTGCAGAAGGACTTTGAGCCCGTTCTGGAGCGTCAAATACACCACTTCGTAAACGGCGCCGAAGGGATTCAGCACGTCGGCCAGCGAGACATTACCTGGATCCGCTTCAGTAAGGGTGCCGCAGGGAAGGGTTTCACCCTTAAGCACATTGGTGACATAATTCATACGAACTTGCACAACTCCTTCGGTGCTATTGTAGATAAGGTCCAGGTCACCATCTATACCGAGGAGGCTAAGGTTAGGGAGCTAATAGAGCAAGCGCGTGAGGTCTATCGGGAAAGGGATATCCGAACGGCAGGGATGACCGATGAGGCAGTGGACACCTACTATAGTTGCACACTGTGTCAGTCATTCGCTCCCAATCATGTTTGCGTCATCAATCCCGAGCGCACCGGTCTCTGTGGCGCCTACTCCTGGCTAGACTGCCGTGCCTCTTACGAAATCAATCCTACCGGCCCCAACCAGCCTGTTCCCAAGGGGAAGACTATTGATCCGGTGAAAGGGGTATGGGAGGGAGTCAACAGTTTCGTATATGACCACTCGAATAGGGCCGTGGAACGTTTCACCATCTATTCGCTTATGGATGCCCCAATGACCACCTGTGGCTGCTGCGAGTGCGTTATGATCGTCGTCCCTGAGGCTAACGGGGTGATGATAGTCTCCCGAGATGACTACAGCATGACCCCCTGCGGAATGACCTTCACCACATTAATGGGCACCGTAGGCGGTGGCCAGCAAACCCCGGGAATGATGGGGCATAGTAAGCGGTATGCCCTAAGCGGTAAGTTCATCCCGGTAGAGGGAGGCCTAAAGCGGGTGGTTTGGCTTTCCAAGAATATTAAGGAAGAGTTCGCGGATGAGTTTAAAGAGGTGTGTGAGCGAATAGGCGAACCTGACCTCATGGATAAGATCGCCGATGGCACCACCGCAACCACAGTGGACGAATTATTACCCGTCCTCGAGGAGAAAGGCCATCCTGCTCTTACTATGGAATCCTTGATTTAACGGAAAAACCTGAAAGAACGCTAAACAAGGGTCGAATTCCTCGGCCCTTGTTTCATGGGTGAAAAAGGAGGAATCGTTATGGCAGCAGTTGAAGTGCCGACTGAGAAGTGGACAGGAAAGATACACGAAGTAAAGCTCGGAGGCAATGGCCGCAAGAGCGTGGTCGTAGGGGGCGAGACTACTCTGCCCTTCCTCCACTTCGATGGCGCGATGCCCAATAGACCCGTAGTCGCTATAGAGATCCAGGATAGAAAGCCAGAGGACTGGTCTCCCAACTTGATTTCCGCATGGGGCGATGTTACTAATGACCCCGGGGCATGGGCTAAAAAGGCTGTGGAGTACGGCGCAGATATCATTGTGCTACGCCTCAGAAGCGCCCATCCTGAAGAGGCCAACACCGGTGCCGATGAGGCGAGAAAAAGCGTTGATATGGTTCTCTCAGCAATAGACATCCCCGTTATTGTCTTAGGGCCCGGGGTAGCGGAAAAGGATAATGAAGTGCTGATAGCCGCATCCGAGGCTGCCAAGGGTCAGAGGATAGCGCTGGGAAACTGCGAGGAGAAAAACCATCGCACCATCGCCGCAAGCTGCATAGCTGATGGTCATATAGCCATTGGTCACACCCCTCTCGACCTCAACCTAGCCAAGCAGCTTAATGTGCTACTCTGCGATGTGGGTCTCTCTACAGATTCCATTATCATGGATACCGACACTGGTGCTTTGGGCTATGGCATAGAATACGCCTACTCGGTAATGGAACGCCTGCGCCTGGCAGCTCTCGGAGGAGATAGTATGGCAGCTATGCCTATGATTTCCACAGTGGGGGCAGAGTCCTGGCGGCAGAAGGAGTCAAAGGTCACCGAGGGGGTGCCCCCTACGTGGGGGGACCACTTGGAGCGCTCGTTAACCTGGGAGGGGATCACTGCCGTTACGCTGCTTAACGCCGGCTCTGATATTGTAGTACTGCGGCACCCAAAAACTGTGACGCTGGTAAAGGCCAGCATCGATAAGCTGATGAGCGCATGAGAGGAGGACTGTAAAATGGCATTAACTGGTATTGAGGTTTATAAGTTCTTACCGAAAACCAACTGCAAGGAGTGTGGTTTCCCTACCTGCCTGGCCTTCGCCATGAAGTTGGCTGCCAAGAGTGCGGAGCTTTCCCTGTGCCCCTATGTCTCCGAGGAGTCCAAGCAGGCCCTTGAGAGTGCTTCTCGTCCACCGATCCGCCTGGTTACTATTGGCATTGGAGACCGGAAGATCGAGGTGGGCAATGAGGTGGTCATGTTCCGCCACGAGAAGACTTTCTACAACCCGCCTGCATTTGTAATTCAGATTAAGGACACAGATTCTGCCGATGAAATAGCCAGAATCGTCGGTGAGGTTTCCAGCTACAGTGTGGAACGGGTTGGCCTGGAGCTCAAGTTAAATGGCTTAGCCATTGAGAATGCGTCCAATAATGGCGATAATTTTGTTAAATGTGTAGAGTTAGTCAAATCCAAAACCGACCTCCCCTTAGTTCTTATGTCAAATAACCCCTCGGTTATGGATCAGGCGCTGGAAAAGGTGTCCGATGCCAAGCCGCTCATTTACGCCGCAACCAAAGAAAACTGCGACCAGATGGTGGAGCTGGCTAAGAAATACCAGTGTCCCCTGGCATTATATGAACCCGCCGGGCTGAGCGAGCTTGCAGAATTGGTAACGCGGGTAACGGACGCCGGGGTGGAGGACGTGGTTCTTGATCCGGGCGCCCGTGAATTTAGCCAGTCCCTCTCCGCCCTCACTCAGATTCGTCGATTGGCCATTAAAAAGAGTTTCCAACCCTTGGGCTTCCCAATCATCACCTTCCCCGGCCAGGGCTCAGGTGGCATAGAGGAAGAGGTGGTGCTAGCCGCGCAGCAAGTAGCAAAATATGCCGGGATCATTGTACTTGATCGCTTTAGCCCGGGCGTAGTGTACCCACTGGTAACCCTACGTCTCAACATCTATACTGACCCGCAAAAACCGATTCAGATGACCCCCGCCATCTATGAGATAGGCAACCCAACAAAGGAGAGCCCGCTGTGTGTGACCACCAACTTCTCCCTGACCTACTTCGCTATCGCTGGAGAGTTGGAGTCCAGCGGCTTCCCCGCCTGGCTTATGGTATGCGATACCGAGGGTCTCTCTGTGCTTACTTCCTGGGCCGCAGGCAAGCTAGATGCAGATAAGATTGCTAAAACAATTAAGGAGTTTAATGCGGCTGATAAAATCAGCCATAGAAATATAATCCTTCCCGGCGGTGTCGCCGTACTCCGCGGTGAGCTTGAGGAAGAATTACCCGATTGGAAGATCATGATCGGCCCCCGCGATGCGGTGGACGTTGGTAGCTTTCTAAAGCAGAACTAGGCCTCTTGAGGTATGACTAAAACCATAGCTATCGTAGGGAAGGGGGGTGTTGGAAAGACCACCATCGCCGCCCTCCTCACCGAGTTGCTCACTAAAAAGGGCGCCGTGCTTGCCATCGACGGCGACCCCAGTGCTAACCTTCATACGGCACTTGGTTTGCCTCTCGATGAAACGGTGGGCGGGATTCGTGAGGAGATGGCCGATCGCAAGGCAGCCGAGAGCATTGGCATACCCAAACCGAATTATATCGAATTGAGGATTCAGCAGGCCCTGGTGGAATCGGAGGGGGTGGATCTTCTCGCAATGGGACGACCCGAGGGCCCCGGATGTTACTGCGCTGCCAATAACTGGCTCCGCGACTGCATCGACCGCCTGGCAGGTAACTACGACTACGTGGTTATCGACTGCGAGGCAGGCATGGAGCACATCAGCCGTCAGACGACGCGGGATGTGGATATCATGCTCCTCGTCTCAGACCCCACCATAAGAGGTGTCTCTGCTGCAACGCGTATGAAGGACCTCATCGCTGAGCTAAGAAACCATGTGGATAGGATAGCGCTGGTGGTAAATCGGGTAAGCGATGGCCTTCCCCCTGAGATTGAACAGGCGATAAGAGAGGCTGGGCTTGAACTCATTTCGGTGCTTCCTCAGGACACAGGTATGATGCCACTGGAGGTAAAGGGAGCGCCGATAACCGGGCTGCCGTCTGAGTCCCCACTACGTCAGGGTGTCTCCGAGATCGCCAAAAAATTAGACCTACTATAGCAACGTAATAATAAGTTTAAGAAAAGGAGGGTAATCATGTTTGCTGGGATCGGGGAGCGTATACAGATAATTAACATGAACGTAAGAGCCGCCATCGAGGGACGGGACAAGGCCTTCATTCAGGACCTGGCCAAGAAACAGGTAGAATGTGGCGCAAAGATACTCGACCTAAATATCGGCCCCCAGAAGAAGGCTGGCCCTGAGGTTATGGATTGGCTGGTGAACACTGTTCAGGAAGTAGTGGATGTTCCTCTGTCCCTGGATACCACTAATGCCGAGGCTATTCAAGTCGGGCTTAAGCTGTGCAAGCAAAAGCCAATTATTAACAGCACCAATGCCGACCCGGCACGCATGAGCGTACTATTCCCCCTTGCCGCGAAGTATGATGTCAATATCATTACGCTTACCCTGCGCGCCACAGGTCTGCCGGTGAGCGCCGATTCCCGGGTGGGGATCCTGGTCGAGGACCTGCTCCCGGCGGCCGATGAAGCAGGTGTAAATCCGCAGAATATCTATGTTGACCCCTTGGCAATGACGGTAAATGGCACACAGGAGCATGCCCCTGAGGTGGTTAGTGCAACCTTTGTCATCAGACAGATGATGGATCCCCCTCTGCACATGACCTGCGGGCTTTCTAACGTATCCAATGGCGCCCCCGAAGATGTGAGACCGGTGCTTAATCGGGTGTACCTGGTAATGCTTATGGGAGCCGGGATGGATTCGGTCATCCTCGATCCATTCGATAAGAAGCTAATGGATACGATCGCTCTACTAGAGAACCGCGACGATTCCACCGCTCTGGGAAAAGTCTACCTCGCCCTCTATGATGCCTGTGCTACAGGTGAGGAATTCGATCCATCTATCGTTGATATGAGTGATCCGGAGCAGGCTGAAGTAGCCAAGACCGTTAAAATCCTGCAGAACAAGGTAATCTACGCCCACAACTATTTGAAGCTATAAAGACTGCTGAAATAGTCTCAATCAACCCCCTAATCCCCCAATCTTGGGGGATTTAGAAAGCTGGGGGGGGCACCCCCAGACCCCCGGCAGGAAGTGTCATGCACCTCTTTTTTCAGCGGTCT
>JAIWEW010000045.1:0-8572 GCA_048632005.1 bacterium | reverse complement strand
AAAAGGCACCCCGGTGAGGAAGGTTGGCAAGCCGGCGGAGCTGCCGAAACTCTCAGGCGCTTCGTCACCCGAATGAGAAGAGTAATATCACACTAATGAAAGGAGGAAAGAAATGGCAAAATCGAACTTCGCTCCTAACCCGGCAAAAATCAAGGTATTAGGACTTGGCGGTGGTGGTTGTAATGCCGTGAACCGCATGGTTCAGGCGGATATTCAAGGCGTGGACTTCATCGGGGTCAACACCGATGCCCAGGCCTTACTCCTGACCGAGGCACCCACCCGTATTCAGATCGGGGATAAGTTGACGAGAGGATTGGGTGTGGGCGGTGACAACGCACTAGGCTGTAAGGCTGCGGAGCAGAGCCGCGATGAGCTTCGCGATTGCGTCGTTGATGCTGACATGGTGTTCCTCACCGCTGGCATGGGTGGTGGGACCGGCACTGGCACTGCCCCGGTAGTGGCGGAGCTTGCCAAGGAAGCGGGTGCGCTCACCATTGCCGTGGTCACCAAGCCCTTCGCCTTCGAAGGGACACATCGCATGGCAGTGGCAGAGGAGGGAATCGAGCTACTATTGGATAAGGTAGATACTTTGATCACCGTCCCCAACGATCGCCTGCTTGACCTATGCGACCAGCGGACTGCAGTTGATAGTGCCTTTAAGATGGCCGACGATGTGCTCATGCATGCGGTTCAGGCCATTGCCGAAGTGATCACGGTACCCGGGATGATCAATCTTGACTTCGCCGATGTTAAGGCGGTGATGAAGGATGCCGGCCCGGCCTGGATGTCCTTTGGGCATGGCAGTGGTCAGCATCGCGCCTGCGATGCCGCTGAGGCAGCCTTGGCAAGTCCACTGCTGGATGTCTCCGTGGAGGGAGCCAAGGGGGTGCTTTTCAATATCACCGGAGGCAGCAGCCTCACCCTCTTTGAAGTCAACGAGGCAGCATTGATCATAGGCAAGGCAGTGGATCCCGAGGCGAACATCATATTCGGTGTTAGCTTCGATCCCGAGATGAATGGCGACATAAAACTGACCTTGATCGCTACTGGATTCTATGCCACAGGGGGCAAAATCGTGCATCAAGACGAGGAGCTGCGCCGCCTTCTTACAAACGCGGAGACCGAGCAGGAACTGGACATCCCCACTTTCCTACGGCGCCCGCTCGGTAGACGGAAGGTAGCGGAAGCTACCGATATCAAAGAACATAACTTGCAGCACAGAATTCCCGCTCGCTAATATTCCGGGTTAACCGGAACTTAATAGAGCCGTGGTCGCATCTGCGACTCACGGCTCTCTCATCTTCAAATCGAGTCGTAAAAACTATTGACAACAACTATATATTGTGGTATTATTGCGCCGCTATTCTATATAGTGTGGTTTAATGCGATGAGATGCCCCTATTGTGGTCATAATGATTCTAAGGTTATTGACTCTCGTGACGTAAACGAGGCAATCCGCCGCCGCCGCGAGTGCTTAGAGTGCAGCGCTCGCTTCACTACTTATGAGCGGCTTCAGGCGATGTCCCTGCTGGTAATCAAGAAGGATGGGCGACGCGAGGAGTTCAACCGTGAGAAATTGATCATCGGGATTAGAAAGGCCTGCGCCAAGCGCCCAGTCTCCCAGGAGACTATAGAGCAAATGGTCGATGATATCGAAGACCGACTTCGTAAGTCGGGCAAGGCAGAGGTTGATGCCTCGACGATCGGGGATATGGTGATGGAGCGGCTGCGCCAGCTCGATGGTATCGCATACATCCGTTTCGCCAGCGTATATCGCGCCTTCGCCGACGTCGATGAGGTGCGGGAAGAGGCCGATGCCTATGCCAGGCTTAAGCCTCTCATTAACTCCACAAACCAGCTCCCTCTTTTTTCGAATCTTTCCAATGACGAGCTCAATGTAATTGGTGGCGGAAAGAAAACTAGAGAAACAACAGGATGAAGCCACTACAGAAGATGAAAGAAGAAGTATGGCAACCAATTCAAGTAGAAATAACGGCTCATCTCTCCTCCGAAACAGAATCGCGCGCGTTGTATTCAGCGCCACCGATTCTTTAGGTATCTCGGATAGGGAGACGGTGGAGCGAATTACCGAGCGGGTTATTCAGCGCCTGGAGCAAACGTATCAGAGCTTTCCCGGAATGGAGGGCACCATCCCCGAGTCGCGATTGAAGCCCGCTGAAATTCAGGCTACGGTAAAGCAAATTCTCGCTGAAGGGAGTGAAATGGAGGTTGTAATACAACCCACCGAGTTAAAACAGAAGGAGCAGCGGGACATGGCCCGCAAGGTCACTCCAATTAAGAAATTAGGGGCAATGAAAGCCGAACCTGCAGGGTTCTCGGAAAATGCCATGCTGGTTCTGGAGAAGAGATACCTTAGAAAGGATAGTGATGGACACATTGAGACCCCCCAGGACATGTTTCATCGTGTGGCCCATAATATCGCCTCCGCCGAAAAAGCGGATGCAGCATCCTGGGAGGAGAAATTCTATCGGGTAATGGCGAATCTCGATTTTCTGCCCAACTCCCCTACCCTGATGAATGCCGGCCGGGAGCTACAGCAACTCTCCGCCTGCTTTGTCCTCCCTATCGAAGATTCCATGGAACGCATCTTCGATGCAGTAAAACACACGGCACTGATTCATAAGAGTGGAGGGGGCACCGGCTTCTCCTTCTCCAGGTTAAGGCCAGAGGGCGATATGGTTGGCTCCACCGGTAAGTTTGCCAGTGGTCCTGTGTCCTTCATGAAAGTCTTCGATGCGGCAACCGATGTCATCAAGCAAGGGGGAATGCGCCGTGGCGCCAATATGGCTATCTTGAATGTGGATCACCCCGATATCCTGAACTTCATCACCGCTAAGGAAAATGGAGACACCCTCACAAACTTCAACCTCTCGGTGGCGGCAACCGATGAATTCGTGAGGGCTGTAGAGGATGGCACCGACTATAATCTTATAAACCCCCGCGATAAGGCAGTTCAGGGAAAGCTCAACGCCAAGGAGGTCTTCGATAAGATCGTAGACCTGGCCTGGCGCACGGGTGATCCCGGGCTCGTCTTCATCGACCGGATCAACCGTGATAACCCTACCCCGAATCTGGGAGCCATTGAGAGCACGAACCCCTGCGGGGAGCAGCCCCTCCTCCCCTACGAATCCTGCAATCTGGGTTCGCTCAATCTTTCAAGGATGGTCGGCAACGGGAAACCCGCTATCGACTATAAAAAACTGGCCGAGACCTTAGAAATAGCTGTCAGGTTCCTGGACAACGTGATCGATAAGAATGGCTTCCCCATTCCCGAGATCGAGGAGATGACCAAAAAGACAAGGAAGATCGGTCTGGGGGTGATGGGCTTCGCTGATATGTTGATTAAGTTAGGTATTCCCTACGACTCGGAGGACGCTATCAAGGTCGCCGAGGATGTCATGCGGTTTATCAACGAAAAGGCGAGCGAGGCATCAGTAGCGTTGGCGCAAGAGAGAGGGGTCTTCCCCGCTTTTGAAGGGAGCGTTTATGATGTCCCCGGCGGCCTCAGGGTAAGGAACGCGACGATAACAACTATCGCACCCACCGGTACGCTGAGCATCATTGCCGGCTGTTCCAGCGGTATTGAGCCGCTATTTGCGCTGAGCTATGTGCGCAATATATTGGATGGCGATGAACTGGTAGAGGTGAACCCGCATTTTGAGGAGGTTGCCAGAAGGGAAGGATTTTACTCCAAAGACTTGATGAGAGATCTGGCCAGGAAGGGCAGCGCGCACGGGATGGAAGGCATACCCGAATGGGTCCAGGAGGCCTTCGTCACCGCTCACGACATCAGTCCCGAGTGGCACATCAGAATGCAGGCTGCCTTTCAAAGATCCACCCACAACGCCGTCTCCAAAACTATCAATTTCGCCCACAGTGCCACCAGGGAGGATGTGACCCAATCGTACATGCTCGCTTACAAAGAGGGGTGTAAAGGGATCACCATCTATCGGGATAGGAGCAAGGATAAGCAAGTGCTGAATATAGCGGAGGGGGAGAAGGTCGAAGCGCTGGTCCCCAGGAGGCGTGCCAGAGCCACCACGGGTGTTACCGAGAGGGTAGCCACAGGCTGCGGCAATATCTATGTAACGGTAAACTCTGATGAGTATGGGATCTGCGAGGTCTTCTCCAGCCTGGGAAAGGCAGGTGGCTGTGCCTCAGCACAACTTGAGGCTATCTGCAGGCTCATTTCACTGGCTCTTCGCTCCGGTGTCGATGTCACTTCGGTTGTAAAGCATCTCAAGGGCATTCGCTGTCCCGCTATCGCCTGGGAGCAGGGCCATTCGGTGCTCTCCTGCCCCGATGCAATCGGGATTGTACTGGAAAGGCGAATCAAGAGCGGTGGCAACAACATCGAAGCCTCTGAGATAAGCCATTACTTACAGGGCGAACTCCTGGCTGTGCGTGATTTTGAGAATGAGCAGGAGTATACTAATATAAACGTGGCCGGGCAGTGCCCGGATTGCGGCGGAATGCTGATCTATCAGGAGGGGTGTCACATCTGCCATGCCTGTGGCTACACCAAGTGCAGTTGAGATGAGGCTTGAGCCATGCATAGTCTTGATAGTTATATAATGATGGGTATAGGAGGTCTTTTCCTTCTACTGGGCATTATCACCTTTTTATGGGCCAGGAGTGAGGAGCGGGGGCTTAATTATGACCTCTCCCAACGCCCCGACCTAAGGGAGTTCATAACACGCTGGCCGATACGTGTCGAACCCGGGGCACTTAGAGTGGGAGGATGGATATTAATGATTATAGGATTTGTGTTAATCATTCTGGGAGGTATATTCTTAGCCATTAACTGAGGAGGGCTGATTTGGTAAAAGAAGCGGAACGCGAAGCTAAGGAAGAGGAGCTAAGCCCGAAGAAGATGAAGCGGCGCCTTGACAACCTGGACCAGCGCCTGGATAACATTGATAGTATGGTAACTGCCATCGCCGAGCGGACGATGAATCGACCCCTTAGCATAACGGTAACCTGCCACAATTGCGGTCAGATCATCGAGGTCGGCATCGTGGGCAGCGAGAAGATGATGAGATAATGATGTAGTAGGGATGGGGGCGTGTGGAGACAGCGTAATCGTGTGAAATGAGGTGGGAAAAGGAAGCGAAGCAAAGGCTCTCGAAGGAGAAAGGCACGATCATCAAGGATTGGGGCGGCAGAATCCCCATCGCCCTGATCTATCCCAATACGTACCACGTAGGCATGTCCAACCTCGGATTCCAGACCATCTACGGTCTTCTGAATAGCTACGAAAATATCGTCTGCGAGCGGGTCTTCTGTGAAGGAGACAGACGGAGTATTGAATCCGGGCACTACTTAGATGACTTCGCAGTACTCGCCTTCTCTATCTCCTACGAACTGGACTATATCAATGTAGTCGAGCTGTTGAAATCGAGCGCAATTCCCCTATTTACCGCTGACCGCAGTGACGCCCATCCTTTGGTTATTGCAGGCGGACCATGTGTAACCGCCAACCCGGAGCCCCTTGCACCCTTCTTCGACTGCTTTGCCATTGGAGAGGGGGAGGCCATTTTACCTGCGATAATCGAGGTGCTACAGGGGAATGGAGTGGGGTACGTAAAGAGCGAAAAGGGGATTCGAGGCAGCAGGAATGAGCTGCTCCAGTCACTCTCCTCTCTTCCCGGGGTTTATGTACCAGGCCTCCATGATAGCAAGCAAGTCTCCCGACAGTGGGTGCGTAACATCGATGATTTTGCCACCACATCAGTGATCCTTACCCCCCAAACGGAGCTTGGTGACATTTTTCTCATCGAGGTGGTGCGGGGTTGCCGATGGGGCTGCCGCTTCTGCCTCACCGGTTACCTTTTTCGTCCGTTTCGCTTTCGTTCTATGAATAACTTGCTACGCCAGGCCGAGATCGGACTAAAGGATAGCAGAAGGATCGGGATTTTGGGGGCGTCACCCTTCGATCACCCTCAGTTGGATGAGATAGTATCCGGGCTTCAGGTGATGGGAGCAGAGATATCCATCAGCTCCCTGAGAATTCGCCCCCTGTCACCGGTAGCCCTCCAGGGGCTTGTGGATAGCGGCACCAGAACCCTGTCTTTAGCACCGGAAGCGGGGTCGGATAGATTACGTAAAATCATTAACAAGGGCATATCGGAGAAAGACATCATCGCGGCGATAGACTGGATCGCCGAGCGCCCTCCAAAGCACCTCAAGCTATATTTCATGATCGGTCTGCCTACGGAGACCGAAGATGATATAAATGAGATAATCAAGCTGACCCTCTCATTAAAGGGGCGGCTTGACTCCAGGCGAACAGGGACTCATATCACCCTTACCGTCGAGCCTTTTGTGCCCAAGGCAGGTACCCCCTACCAATGGCTTCCAATGACCGGCGCCAAAATTCTCAAACAGCGCCTCGCCACGCTCAGAAATAGTCTGGAGCCGAAGGGCATTGCAGTTAGATCGGAGAGCGTTGCCTGGGCTATCGTTCAGGGGGTGCTATCGCGAGGAGACAGGAAGCTGGCCCCGGTGCTTGCCCGGATGGACGGAAAATCCCTCTCCTCCTGGCGGCGGGCGATGGCAGAGCTTTCGCTCGATGCCGATTTCTACGTTGGCAGAGAAATCCCGCTTGATGAGCAGCTCCCCTGGGCAAACATCGATTTGGGAGTTGAGCATGATTATCTTGAAAGGGAGCTGCGGCGGGCACGCCTCGGCAAGGAGAGCCCTCCCTGTCCGCTGGGCGATGGCATCGAGTGTCATAAATGCGGGGTTTGTTGATATGGATATTGCTCAAAACCTTCAGGTTGTAGAGCGGCGCATCGCCCGGGCAGCCCATAGAGCGGGGCGATCACCGGATGAGATTACACTTATAGCCGTGACTAAAGGATTAACCGCCCAGGTTGTTGAGGATGCCCTGAAGGCGGGTGTCAGGCACATTGGCGAAAACAGGGTCCAGGAAGCGATGGAGAAGATAGGACATTTGTCCAAGTTGCAGCCCCACCCTACCTGGCACATGATAGGACACCTTCAGACCAATAAGGTTAAGACAGCAGTGGAGATTTTTGATATAATTCATAGCATCGATTCGCTGAGATTGGCACAGGCGTTGAGCGGCCGCGCTAAAAAAACCATTCCCGTGTTGCTTCAAGTCAATATTGCACAGGAGGAACCGAAGAGCGGTTTTTCAGAGATCGAGCTTTCTAAGGCAATGGTGGAGATTACCCACTTGCCCGGGTTAGAAATAAAAGGACTAATGACCATCGCTCCCCTGGTGAGCGACCCTGAAGAGGTTAGGCCCATTTTCCGAAGGCTGCGAGAGCTCCGCGACTCCCTGGGCCTGGAGCACCTCTCCATGGGTATGAGCGATGACTTTGAGGTCGCCGTGGAGGAGGGGGCTACAATGCTGAGGATCGGGCGCGCCATCTTCGCGGAGCAAAGGTAAGTAAAAAGGAACTATATAATATATAAGCTGAAAGGGCTAAAAGGGGGGATCAGTTCGAGAAAATGGTAGCGAGGCGTGAATTAAGAGTCATGTTGCAGACGGGTCGTACTACTCCGCCGGATTTACTGTTGCGGGATTTGGAGACTGTTCAAAATATGTCCATTGATGTGAGACGTTTGGGGACATCCTTCCGCGGCGGGGGGATAGCAACCTTTATCACCATCTCCACCGATCATGCAAATATCACTGCAGTGGCTGAGATCCTTAGTAAGCATACCAAAAGACTCAAGGTAAAAGGGGGCGACGAGCTGGTTATCCTCGTAGGGGGTAGCATTAATACAAGCGAGGAAATTGTAGGCTTTCGTGACGTGCAGTGTCAAAAGAACGTATTTCTGAGGGATAAATCTCAAGATGAAATAAGGAGGATATTGGAGGAAGACGTATAGCGCATGAAGATTACATTTATCGGTGGAGGGGCAATGGGTGAGGCGATGATCAGGGGAATCCTCAATAAGGAGCTGACCACGCCTCAGGATATAATCGTTAATGACATTAGTGCTGCCCGTCTAGGAAGTCTAAAAGCGGAATACGGTGTCAGGATTACGGATGATTATGGCATTGCGGTACCAGGTTCCGACGTTGTCGTCATCGCAGTAAAACCTCAGAATTTGGCCGGGCTGATGCCCGAGTTGGAGGGTCGGTTCAGCCAAGATCAGCTTGTCCTCTCCATTATCGCCGGGGCAGCGATCTCAACTATCTCCAGAGGCCTGGGGCACCGCTCAGTGATCCGTGCGATGCCAAATACGCCGGCTCAGATTGGCCAGGGGATGAGTGTATGGACTGCCTCAGAAGAGGTAAGCCAGCAGCAGCAAGGGATAGCCCGCTCCATATTGGGTGCACTGGGCAAGGAGATCTATGTACCCGATGAGAAATACATCGATATGGCGACCGCGGTTAGCGGCAGTGGTCCAGCCTACATCTTCTTAGTTATCGAGGCGCTCGTCGATGCCGCAGTGCATATCGGGCTTCAACATGAGATGGCGGAGGAACTAGCGCTGCAAACAGTTCTTGGGGCAGCATGTCTTGCTCATGAAACAGGCAAACAACCCAAGGTTCTGAGGGATATGGTTACAT
>JAIWEW010000044.1:0-8607 GCA_048632005.1 bacterium | reverse complement strand
CCAGTCTGCTTCGCTACGAGGAATATTCTGGAGACTGCTGAAATACTCTCAATCAATCCCCTATATCCCCCAATCTTGGGGGACTTCTGAAGCTGGGGGACACCCACAGACCCCCGGCAGGAAGTATCCTGCACCTCTTTTTCAGCGGTCTCTCTTTGTCCACTAAGATAGCTCCATTCGCATTATATTCATGGCATGTTCTTTTTGCAATCGATAGTGAGGTTCGGTGTATTGGAGGCACATTATATCTAACAGGGATTGTCAGGCCCCATTATTGAAGGCGGTACTATATTAGTGTAGAATAATCAAAGCTTCGTGAAAGGTGGTAGGGATGAAGGTGCCTAAGTGTAAAGGGATGCGTGATCTGCTTCCCGATGACATGGTAAAGTTTCGGCGGATCGAAGAGGTATTTCGCTACTGCTCGTTGAAGTGGGGTTATGAAGAGGTGAGGACCCCGACGCTGGAATGTCTGCATCTTTTTACCGCCACCGGGACGCTAACCCCAGGCACGCTTGGCAGGGTATATTCTTTTCTTGACTGGGATGGCTGGAGCGGTGAGAGGGTAGTATTGCGGCCGGAGGGCACTATCCCCACCGCCAGACTCTACACGGAAGACCTCGTAAGTGATGAAATCACCCGGCTTTGCTATGTGGGCAATACCTTTATCTTTGAAGGAACGGGAAAGGAACAGAGGGAGCGATGGCAGTGTGGTGTTGAGCTTATAGGAACCAGCCGGCCTCTCGCCGATACGGAGCTTGTTCTACTCGCCTCGGAGGTACTGGAAGAACTGGGGATCGGTCCCCTCAGAGTAAAACTATCACACGCCGGTTTAATTAAAGCACTCATTGCGGAGTTGGGATTGGAGTCCGCGGAACAGACCCAGATATTCGACCAGGTTCTGGATGGTAATATAAGGGCATTGGGCGATATTGATACCAAAAAAGTTAACCTGAAGAGGGCCCTGGATCTGTTACTGGATACTAAAAGGAGCTCACCTGGCTTTTTGGAGGACATCAGTGCCCTCCTGGGAGATGACTTGCCCAGGTTTGAGCCTAGCCTAAAGGACCTGTCTGGCATTTCCGAGCTGCTTGAAACAATGAATTGTACTTACGAGATCGATATCGCATCGGGCAGGGGTTTTGAATACTATACCGGAGTGATGTTCCAATTATATATCTCGAAAAAGCGGGTGGGTAGAGGGGGTAGATACGATGACCTTGTCTCCCTGGTGGGTGGCCCTCACGTTCCGGCATCCGGTTTTGCGCTATATGTGGATCAATTGATGGATTTAATAAAAATGCATAGGCCTACTACCACCAGTATACTAGTCCAGCCAGGGGACATCGGTGTAATTGCGCTTAAATCATGCTTTAAAGTGGCCGGTTCTCTAAGAGAGGCAGGCTACATTGTTGTGATTGACCAGGGACAGAAGAGAATAGGTGACTATCCGTGGCTTCTTGCGGTGTCAGGAGAGAGGCTGTTGTATTTAACGGATCAGGCTACCGGGAGAAAATATGAATTAACCTCCGAAGCGGACATTCGGCAGGTGGTGGAGAATTCCAGGTGAAGCTGGCACTACCGAAGGGGAGACTGTTAAAGGATACGGCGGCTTTACTGAAGAAGGCAGGCCTTGGGATTGAGGGGTATAATGAGAGATCACGCAATTATCGCCTCAAATCATCCAGCTTCCCCCACCTTTTTCTTAAGGTGTTCCAGGAGCGGGACGTCCCCATTCAAGTGGCTATTGGTAATTATGATTTAGGTATATGTGGGCTGGACTGGGTGGAGGAGCTCTCGGTTAAATACCCCAGTAGCGACCTGGTGAAGGTGATGGACTTAGGATATGGCAAGATCGATATCTATGCAGTCACCAGTGTGAATTCCGGGGTCTGCTTTGTTGGGGAGATCAACAATGGATTTGATCGAGTACGCATTGTCAGTGAGTATCAGAACCTGGCGGAATCATTCGCCCTCAGGCAGAGATTAAGGCGATTCAGCATTCTCCCCATATATGGAGCGGGTGAGGTCTACCCCCCTGAGAGCGCCGATCTGGCAATAATTGCTGATGCTCAGGCGGATGGCTTTGCGGGTTCGGATCTGATCCCACTAGCGAAGATTATTACCTCAAGGGCTTTTTTAATCGCCAATAGGAATGGCCTGGTAAAAGCTAAACGGAGTGAGCTTCTGACACACCTGCAGACTTTTAAGTGGGAAGCCGAAGAGGAGACAGTTGTAGTTACCGGGGGAGTAATAAAAGGTGAAAACGTGTTCAAAGGTATTGGGGTAAGCGATAAGATAGCTGAAAAAGGCAATGAAAAGCTTCGTCTTGCCCTACCCGATGGGCATCTCTGGAAAGCAGCTTCAGAATTCCTTGACAAAGTCGGTCTCAACATACAGGGATACTCGGGGAAATTGGTCACTCGCAGGCCTACAATAGATTTACCTGGAGTAACTATCAAGGTTATCAGGCCACAGGATATGCCCCTCCAGGTCGCAAATGGGAACTTTGATCTAGCAATTACAGGCGAGGATTGGCTAAAAGACCACCTTTGTCGTTTCCCCTCAAGCCCGGTGAAGGAAATCCTGAAACTGGGGTTTGGGAAGGTAACTGTGGTTGCTGTAGTCAGCGAAGATTTGGCTACTCGTGACATTCGTGATTTGAGGGAGTTGGTGAGTAAGGGACTCCTCCCCACTCTCAGGGTGGCTTCGGAGTATGTAAACATTGCTGATAAATATGCCCGCTACAATCACCTGGAGCACTATAAGATTGTCCCCACGTGGGGTGCAAGCGAGGCTTTTCTGCCTGAGGATGCCGACCTGCTTATCGAGAATACTGAAACCGGGGAAACATTAGCGAAGCACAATTTAAAGGTTATCGATACGGTTCTTGAGTCATCAGCATGCCTCATTGGCCACCAGGACAATATAGCCCACTCTTCGAAAAAGCATAAGGTTAATCGCATAATTGACGTTATGAAGAAGGGCTGCTGAAAGATGACAAGAACCCTGATTTGAAATAGTCAGAAAGTCTGAAAAGGGTCGGAAAACTTGCAAAGATGCCGTTACTCTATCTTCATTTGAGTCTTGCTAATGAAGCGGCTGAATTACTGCGTCACCCTGTAGTGGACCTTAACATGGGAGACTATCTGGTAGGCTCAATTTCGCCTGATGTGCATTATATCGGCGGCGTCTTCCGAAAGGAGACTCACTTCTTCGACTTTGATGAGCAAGAGTGTGAGAGCGGAACAAGTTTATTCTTTAAAGCTCATCCAGATCTCGCCGGGGGTAGTAAGTTGGATACCGCGACAAAGTCATTTGTTGCCGGCTATCTCTCCCATCTCGTTGCGGATGAGATATGGATCAAGGATATCTACCGCCCTTTTTTCGGTAACTCATCATCACTTAGCGGGGATCCGACGGCAAATGTGCTCGACAGGCTTCTCCAATTCGAGCTTGATCGCCGGGCGCGTGAGGATAAATTAAAAATGACAGCTATTCGAGATGATCTATGCAGCTGGGAACCACAGGTAAGTATCGATTTTATGGCACTCACCGCTTTGCGGCAATGGAGGGACTTCGCCTGCACCATGATAGATCGCGATGTAACCCTGGCCGATTTCCCGCGCTTAGCCAGGGGCTTCTTACTCCCCAGCAATAAGATTGATGCGGAACAGCTTGAGCCGTTCCTTTCATCTTTAGCGGATAGGCTGGATTGGGTTATCCATTATGTTACCCCTGATGGACTTACCGCCTTCCGAGAAAAAGTCATTAGCCATTCAGTGACAGTAGCTAAGGAGTATTTGGGTGCAGATAATTAGTGATTTTCAAAACGCCAAAGCTGCCTTGCGACGTACTACTTTCGATTTCGGAGATGTCCCTTCTGAGGTAAAGCAAAGGATAAAAGAGACCTTCCTTGAAGAGCTCACCCCGGAAGAGGCGGTGAGTAGGATCATTGCCGCAGTGCGGGATAATGGAGATGCAGCACTGGTCGAATATACCAGGTTGATCGACGGTATAGCGCTTAAATCTTTGGAGGTAAGCGATGAGGAGCGCCGCGATGCCGAGGGAAAGGTGGACAAAGAGCTTATCACAGCGCTAAATACCGCTGCTGAGCAGGTGCGCTCTTTTCATCAGGCTCAACTGCGCCACAGTCATAAGGAATTTATGGAGGGGGGAGTAGGACAGATTGTTCGCCCTTTGGAGAGAGTGGGCATTTATATCCCCGGGGGCACTGCCAGCTATCCATCGACGGTATTGATGACAGCGATCCCAGCCAGGGTTGCCGGGGTAGGGGAGATTATCCTGACTACACCTCCCAAAGAGGGGGGTGAGGTTCCCCCCGCTACGCTGGTCGCGGCGGATATCGCCGGAGTAGATCGGATTTTTAAGGTAGGTGGCGCTCAAGGGATTGCTGCCCTCGCATACGGCACCCAGTCAATCCCTAAAGTGGACAAAGTCTGTGGTCCTGGTGGCTTGTTCGTAACGATGGCAAAGAGAATGGTCTTCGGCGCGGTAGCCATAGACAGCCTCGCCGGACCCACCGAGACAATTATACTGGCAGATGATTTCGCATCAAAAACTCACTGTGCCGCCGACCTCATCGCACAGGCGGAGCACGATGTGCTGGCCTCCGCGATACTGATAACGACATCCCCCAGGCTGGCCCAGGAGGTGGACAGAGAGGTAGCACGCCAGATCGAAGGGCTGGAGCGAGCCCATGTTACCCTACGCTCACTGGAGGAAAGGGGCCTAATAATCGTAGTCACCGATATACAACAGGCTATCGACCTGGTTAACTCCTATGCCCCGGAGCACCTCTCTTTGATGGTGCGTGATGCCTCCTCATACATAGAGAAGATTCATCATGCCGGAGCTATCTTTGTAGGCGAAAACTCAACCGAGGTGCTAGGTGATTATGTAGCGGGGCCGAGCCATGTGATGCCCACGATGGGTAGTGCCCGTTTTAGTTCTCCCCTCGGTGTGGGCGATTTCCTTAAGATCACCAGCGTCGTCTCTTTAAGTGACGAGGATGTAGAGGCACTGGGTCCTGCGGCGGTGAAGATTGCCACGGCGGAAGGGCTTACCGCTCATGCCAGAGCGATGGCTCTCAGGCTAAAGAAAGGGAGAGCACAATGAGCTCGGGAGATAGTGGCATCCAAAGGCAGAAAGGGCAAGGCGTTGGAATCGAAAAACTGATCCGGAGTGACCTATCTCGCCTCAAGGCATACCAGCCCATCATACCACCAGATGTGCTCAGCGAGCGGGCTGGGATCCCCGTAGAGAGGGTGATAAAGCTCGATGGTAACGAAAACCCCTATGGCTGCTCACCACGCGTGGGACGTGCCCTTGCTGGTTACCCCTTCTACCATATTTATCCCGACCCGGAGCAGCATGAATTGCGAAAAGCACTGGCGGTATATGTTGGGGTGGATGCAGCGCATATAGTAGCCGGCGCAGGTAGCGATGAGCTCATCGATCTCATATTGCGCCTCTTCCTCGAGCCTGGCGACCGCGTGATTAACTGCGTTCCAACCTTTGGCATGTATCCCTTCTGCACCGAGGTTTGTGGCGGGAAGGTTATCGATGTGCCCCGGGATAAATCCTACGCCATCGACATCGATGGGGTAAAAGAGGCGGTGGATGAAAAAACCAAGGTCATTTTTGTTACATCGCCAAATAACCCCACAGGGAATATTACCACCCAGCGCGACATCCTGGAGCTGGTTAAGCTGGGCAAGGTAGTTGTAATCGATGAAGCGTACTATGAATTTAGCGGTATGACCGTTGCGCCGCTGGTTCCCCAGTATGAAAACCTGATAGTATTACGCAGCTTTAGCAAATGGGCGGGACTCGCCGGGCTGCGCATAGGCTACGGGGTTTTTTCGACTCTGATCGCGGAACAGCTTTTAAAGATCAAGCAACCGTATAACATTAACCTGGCAGCCCACGTGGCGCTCCAGGAGTCGCTTGCTGACATCGAATATCTCCATGATACAGTAAAAAAAATCATCTCCGAGCGGGAGCGGCTTTTCACCAGGCTCGGGGAGCTCGAGTTTCTCGATCCATTACCTTCTCAGTCGAATTTCATCCTCTGCACTGTTAAAAAAGGCGATGCGCGGGTGATATACGAAAGGCTATCCAAAAGGGGCATCTTCCTGCGCTACTTTGACACCCCACTCTTAAGGAACTCGATTCGCGTCAGCGTGGGAAAGCCGGAGCATACCGATGCCCTAATTGAAGCGCTGAAAGAGATGTGCTAATCTAAGATGAGTTTATTCCTACCTTGGGTCGGGTAGGCGCAGTGCATGACTTAAGCTGTACTCGTGGAGGGAAGACATGGCAAGACAAAGTGCTAAAAAAAGAACAGCTACCATTACCCGGGAGACGGGGGAGACGAAGATAACCGTTACGCTCTCCATCGATGGCAGTGGCAAGTTTGAGATCAAGACCAGCAGCAAGATGTTCGACCACATGCTGACCCATATTGCCCAGCACGGCTTATTTGACATAAAGATTAAAGCCTCCGGCTGGGATGAGCATCATGTGGTGGAGGATGTCGCCATAGCTCTGGGCCAGGCGCTGAACAAAGCGCTGGTAGATAAAAAGGGCATTACGCGGATGGGGCATGCCATCGTGCCGATGGATGATGCGCTGGCGATGGTGGTGGTGGACATCTCAGGCAGGGGATATGCCGTGGTGGATGCGTCCTTCAAGAGAAAGAAGATCGGCGATTTGGAGAGTGATCTGGTACGCCATTTTCTGGAAACCTTTGCCTTAGAAGCAAAGATGAACCTCCATGCAAAGGTGCTTTCCGGGATAGACGACCATCATAAGGTGGAGGCGCTTTTCAAGGCGCTGGGGCGGGCGCTCGATAGCGCCACTAAAATCGATGCGCGGCTCTCTGGGAAGGTTCCCAGCACCAAAGGGGTTATTGAAAGCTAGTCTCCTATTCCGCGATGACAGTATCATCGTGGTTGTAGGCCGGTGAGCAGCAGCACAGGAAAACAAGGTCTGAGCCACCGATGTTCCAAATCCTATGCCTCATACCGGGTAGAATTGCGATACCATCGCCGGGTTCGACCTCTCTTACATCATCCTCGATTTGCATCCTGCCCCTGCCATCGAGTACATAATATATCTCCTCTGCTTTTGGGTGATAATGCTCGTCAGTGCCCAATCCGGGTGCTAGTATCGCCTCAGCCAGGCTCTGGTTCATTATAGAGGAGTTCGCCGGGGCCAGGATTTCCCGAATCTCGGAGGAGTCCTTGGTAACAAACGGTTCAACCTCGTTCCTGTTTATTACTTCCATACTAGAGTTCCTTGCCAGTGAGCCGGTGATAAACCGCACGATACCTCTCGCTCGTCTGCGCTATGACACTCTCGGGCAACATTGGCGCGGGAGGTTCTTTGTCCCACCCAGCCTGAACGAGCCAATCGCGTATCGGTTGCTTATCAAAGCTTGGCTGGGAGCATCCCACCTGGTAGAGGCTGGTGTCCCAGAAGCGACTGGAGTCCGGTGTTAGAAGCTCATCGATTATGGTTACCCTGCCGTCTACGAGACCGAACTCCAACTTGGTATCGGCGATGATGATGCCATGCTCCAGGGCATAGTCATGGGCGTAGCGAAATAGACTCATGGTCTTATCCATCAACTCTTCAGCTCGCTCCTCACCCACAACCTGCTTCATCTCATCAAGAGTGATGTTCTCATCGTGCCCTGAATCTGCCTTCGTTGCCGGGGTAAAGATAGGCTCAGGAAGCTTCTCGCTCTCCACAAGCCCTTTTGGGAAAGGAATGCCTGATATGGTTCCCTTTTCCTGGTATTCGGCCCACGCTGAGCCGGAGATGTAACCCCGTGCCACGCACTCGATATCAATGCGCTCCGCCTTCTTTACCACCATAGAACGTCGCGCTACATAATCGGGGAAGGAGTAGTTGCCAGAGCCGACCTTCTCTCCATAGGTGTCATTTAACCATTGAGCATCGTCCACCACCGCAATGAGATGGTTGGGGATGAGGTGCGCTGTCTTCTCAAACCAGAAGGCAGAGAGCTGGTTCAGAACCATCCCCTTGTCCGGGATACCGCAGGGCAAGACCACATCGAAGGCCGAGATGCGGTCGGTAGCGATTAACAGCAGGCTATCGCCCAGGTCATAGGTATCGCGCACCTTCCCCCGGTAGAAAAGATTGGGTAGATCGGTTTCAAAAAGTAGTTCCATATCACCTCCGAATGTGCCTTATGTGCGAATAGCCCTTAAACACTAAGTATTCGATTTTCACCGAGACCTTTCATAGTCAACGAACTCAGCAAAGTAATCTACTGACCTATCAAGGTCATTATAGCGGTCTACTAAGTATCGCCAGACCGCGCGTCCTAGTGGCTCCGAGGGGTTACCGACCTGGCCTCCTGTCTTCTTCTTTTGCGCTGGTATCCCTAAACCTTCTTCGACAAGTATCATACTCAACTTAGATTTCTCGCCGTCTATGGTGACTTCGAAATGTCCTTCGGAGTCATTTATTACGGAAACCTGGTGGCCTCGAATCTCGCTTGTTAGCCTTCCCATTGTTTTATAGTTGATGAGTTTAGGAATAACAATCGACACACTA
>JAIWEW010000043.1:0-8769 GCA_048632005.1 bacterium | reverse complement strand
GGGTCTGGGGGTGTCCCTCAGCTTTAAAAAGTCCCCCAAGATTGGGGGATTAGGGGGTTGATTGAGACTATTTCAGCAGTCTCTATTTAATAAAAGAAAGGAGAAAGATAAGTGGCTATCATAACACCAATCGAAACTCCACCAGGTGTGCGAAAGCGCATAGGACTTACGTGCCCTGCCACCCTTGAGTCTATAGGAGAGATCGAGTTGTGTACCGCTGAAGATGTGCATGCAGCCGTTGATATCGCTCGCGAGGCACAACCTGCCTGGGCTGCGTTATCTTTTGAGGAGCGTGGCAAATACATGCTACGAGCCCTCAAGGTCCTGATAGAGCGTCAGGATGAGTTTATCGATACAATTCTGCGTGAAACACCCAGGCCTCGAATGGAATCAATCCAGATGGATATATTTGCTGCCTGCGATTCACTTCACTACTATGCCAGGAAGACCGCCCGGTTCTTACGTCCCGAGAAGAAAAAACTACATGGTGTGCTTGGCTTCTCCAAGACTCTTCGTATCGTCTACCGGCCACTGGGTGTTGTGGGCGTAATCAGTCCTTGGAACGGACCATTTATCCTGTCCATTAATCCTGCTATTCAGGCACTAATGGCTGGTAATACTGTTTTGATCAAGCCGTCATCGGCCACCCCCTATAGCGGGAAAATAATTGGCGACCTCTTCGAAGCAGCTGGGCTACCGGATGGTGTATTAACAGTGCTACTAGGTGATAGCATTACGGGTGAGGCACTCATTGAGGCGGGGGTTGATAAGATTACTTTCACCGGGAGCGTAGCAACCGGACGCAAGATAGCAGTAGCTTGTGCCGAAAGGCTCATACCTTGTACCCTTGAACTGGGCGGCAAGGATGCTATGATTGTCTGTGGCGATGCGGACTTGGACTATGCCGCAGGAGGCGCGGTAGCTGGTTCTTTAATGAATGCAGGCCAGTACTGCTGCGGGACCGAGCGTGTATATGTTGTGGATTCTATCGCTGATGAGTTTATACAGAAGGTAGTAGATCGCGTGTCGAAGCTTCGGCAGGGAACAGAAGGTGAGTTCGATGTCGGTGCCATTATTACGCCTCAGCAAATGGAGATTATAGAGGAGCACGTAGCTGATGCGATTGCCAAAGGCGCAAAAGTTCTCACCGGAGGACGTCGCAACCCGAACTTGAAGGGGCTCTATTATGAGCCCACCGTACTTATTGATGTCACCCACGACATGCTTGTCATGTGTGAGGAGACCTTTGGGCCTATAGTGCCTATCATGCGCGTACGTGATGAAGAGGAAGCTATTATTATGGCGAATGATTCCCAATACGGGCTTGCTGCCAATGTCTGGACCCGGAACAAACGCAAGGGCTATGAGATAGCAAGACGTATCGATTCCGGAAGTGTATGCGTGAATGATATGGCTATAACGTACGGAGCCCCGGAAGCTCCCTTCGGCGGCTGGAAGAATAGTGGCATCGGTCAGTATAACGGTGAAACCGGCCTCAAGGGCTATTGCCATGTCCAGCCAATCCTAATCGACCGCTTTGGCGGCAAGCAAACCGCAAATAGCTATCCATACTCCACCAAGAAGGAAATAGGGTTTCAGAAGTTTGTGCGCTTCCTCTGGGGCAATTGGATCGGCCGCAAGATATCAATGCTACGACTACCAATTTGACTATATAGTGCCGTACCCAATCACCTGGTGTCGATACGCCTCAATTGGCCTTCCTAACTGCATTGATGCATGCTCTCAATGAACAACAATAGAGTAGAGAGTCTGTCTCATGTACAGGACTATGCGAAGTGGCGCGGCCGCGTTTAGCGAAATCAGGTGATATTATCGAGAGGTAAAGATATGGAAGAGAAGACTGGTTACCACGAAAAATCGAGTAAGGGCGACACTTCCCAGGTGAACCAGGAGGGAAAAGAACCCAACGCTAAGCGTGTATATCTTGCTGGACCGGATGTATTCTTTCCTGACTCTATCGAAATCGGTAATGCAAAGAAACGAATCTGCGCTCAGTTTGGCTTCGAGGGAGTATTCCCGCTGGATGCCAATTTTGATGCGTTGTTCAAGCTTGGCTCTGCAGGTGATATGGGGCACGCAACCTTTGACCTAATGGTTGAACTGATGGATCGTTGCGACCTTGTGATTGCGAATCTAACCCCGTTCCGAGGACCAAGTATGGATGTTGGCACCGCGGTTGAAATTGGTTACATGTACGGATGCGGCAAGCCTGTGTTTGGCTACACTAATGTAGTAAAGGACTACGCAGAGCGCGTTGACCCAGACGACTTCTTTATAGAGTCTTTCGGTTTGGTCGACAACGTGATGGTCGAGGGTCCCGTTTACCGAACCGGCGCGGTGGTAGTTCGAGCGGATGTACCACCTGATGAAATCTACACCTCCCTGGAAGGTTTCACCGGGTGTGTGCGACAGGCAGCAGAAATGCTATTAAATCAACAGCCCTGATTCTACTACATTAAAAAGAGACCGCTGAAAAAGAGGTGCAGGATACTTCCTGCCGGGGGTCTGGGGGTGTCCCCCATCTTTAAAAAGTCCCCCAAGATTGGGGGATTAGGGGGTTGATTGAGACTATTTCAGCAGTCTCCTTTATATGTTTATTTTTGTCCACTTAAGCAGGTAGGTAACGGCGATGCCGGCTCCGAAGGCAATGGCCATGTTGGTCGTGGCGAGCCCGATGCCAGCGATAAGGAAGACGATAAACAGATCTTTTCTCCCTTCCACGTCTCTTATGAGGAGAACCAGCTCAAGGCCTGCAAACAGCAGAAGCACGCCGAGCACTGCATATGGGATTGACGAGAGTAGAGCAAGGCCAACCACGCCAAAGGCAACGGCAATAATGACAAAGATAATGCCGATCATGATATTCGAGCCTCC
Source organism: bacterium (assembly GCA_048632005.1). Classification (GTDB taxonomy): domain Bacteria; phylum Chloroflexota; class Dehalococcoidia; order E44-bin15; family E44-bin15; genus JAAXQM01. The sequence goes on along the minus strand of JAIWEW010000043.1, from coordinate 5,874 downwards.
GGTGCGGGCCCCGAACCGGTAGTGTGCCGCCAGCCCACCGGCCCCATGGCACATGGGCATGGCTGCCAGAAAACCGGTTACGATATTAACAATCCCCATATCGGCAGAGAAACGTCTGTTGGTTACCCGCCTTGTACACTCACCACCTCCGAAAAGCGATTTCGCCGTATCGGTCGTGCCGATGACCGCATTTCCTATCGTTAGCGGGATCTGAGGAATTACCAGCAACACAAGGGCGGTGACATAATTGTCCAGGCTCGGTAAATAAAGCCCCATTTCAGTCGGCCCGAAACCCCATTCCGTATTACTGAATGCCCCGAAGGCAGCGCCGATAATCACGCCTGCAGCTACTATAACCAGTGCTGCAGGAAAACGTTTGCTATTGATCAGAAGTAGCACCAGTACTATACCGGCCAGGCCGATTATTAGATTGACTGGCACGCTGCCTACGAGCACCTCTCCTCCAGAATTTTGCATTAGAAGTTCCCTGCTTTGAATAAAGCCGATACCCTTGGTGATGAGAATAAGTCCCAGACCAACCTGAATCCCCCTGACCACTGGTTTGGTAAATATCCTTGAAATCCAGTTGATTAGACCTGTTAATGATAAAAGAAGAAGGATACCGCCAAAAAGGATTCCGGTAGCTGCCATAACAGGCAGGGTGATTATCTCCGGTGAGGCAATGGCAATGGCTGCAACTACTTTCAGCGGCTGGACCGGTATCGGAAGACGGTAATAGAGACCGGTTATAACATAAAAGATACCAACCATTAAAAAGACAGATGTAAAGCTCAGCCCGTTGACTGTAATCATCGCGATAGACAACGGGATGAGCGTTCCCAGATCGCCCATTGAGCCGGACAGCTCGCGCAGGTTGAACTCGAATTCTTTTATACGCATCTAACAGAGTATTCCCATTACAGCTCGCAATGAGGCAATTTCCATCTCCCATCGCGCTTGCCATACATAATATGTCTACCCCCCCTAGCTGTCAAACTCACGTTGCAGCCTACAGCCTCCGATTCTAGTAATTATGCCTACGGCACCATTCTCGTACCGATGATACCGATGAAAAAGAGGTGCAGGATACTTCCTGCCGGGGGTCTGGGGGTGCCCCCCAGATTTAAAAATCCCCCAAGATTGGGGGATTAGGGGGTTGATTGAGACTATCTCAGCAGTCTCTATAATGGATCGAAGAATGAACAGTGATCTTATAACAATCCTGCGTCAGAACCATGCCCTGGAGCATGCTACCATATCCTTGCTGACTAAGAAGCTGGAAGCAAATGTGAGGATAATCGGGAAAAGCACCTTTGACGGATTTTATATCTATGGAGATATCCCCAGTAAAGCAGTCAGGGAGGCAGCCACGGAAAGTTTAATCCGCTTAAAGGGGGGTGAGCGAGAGCTTGCAGTCTCTCCTCACTGCGGCACGAACATTGTCACTGCAGGAATAATGGCAGGGGTGGCTTGCTTTATTGCGCTCGGTGGCAAAAATCGGGGGCAGCGTCTGCCGTTGGCTATTATGGTGGCAACCGTGGCGATTCTGGCCTCACAGCCCGTAGGCAAAGCTGCGCAGAAGTATCTGACCACCTCCTCAAGCCTTTCCGATGTCGCTATTAAGCGAATCACGCGCCGCGGCTCTGGATCGCGAACCCTGTATAAGATAGAAACCGCCCGGGAGCAAGAAATCCCTGCGGATTAGCGTTCTCGTATTGCTCTTACAAATACCCGGCTCGCCGTCCCATGCTTGACCACCGACCACTACTGAGATTGCTTCGCTCCGCTCGCAATGACAGCAACAATAGGCTAGCGATGATGCGTGCCGCTGATGAGCCTGTTGCACAAAGCATAAGATAAGCGCCTAATTCCCCACTGTCACGAGAAGGTCGTGTTTATGCACCAAGCTCTATATGGTTAATTTCTTCCACTTTGTCATGCTGAACTTATTTCAGCATCCCCAGGAATTTCAGAGAACGCAGCTCTATTCTAGGTGACTGCTGAAAAAGAGGTGCAGTATACTTCCTGCCGGGGGTGTGGGGGTGTCCCCCAGCTTTAAAATCCCCCGAGATTGGGGGATTAGGGAATTGATTGAGACTATTTCAGCAATCTCATTAGATTGAAAAGCCTTACCCCATAGGCTATAATCGAAAGGACTTTTAAGGTATTTATGTTTAGGACTAATAGTTGTGGGGAGCTTACCGCAAAGCATGTAGGCGAGCAAGTGACCCTCGCCGGCTGGGTGCATCGGCGGCGGGATCACGGCGGTCTGGTGTTCATTGACCTCAGGGACCGCGCCGGCCTGGTGCAGGTGGTGTTCAACCCTGAGACATCGGGTGAGGTACACGAGGTTGCCACAAAGCTGCGCCACGAGTATGTATTGCAGGTTTCTGGCGAGGTGGCGAGGCGTCCCCAGGGTACTGAGAACCCGAATCTACCCACCGGGGATGTCGAGGTCATAGCTCAGGAGGCCCGGATCCTCAACCCATCAAAGACACCACCCTTTAGTATCAATGAGGATAGTGAGGTGGACGAAAACCTCCGTCTGCGCTACCGCTATCTCGACCTGCGCCGCCCCAGGATGAAGAATAACATCCTGTTGCGCCATCGGGTGATCAAGTTTATGCGCGATTTCCTCGATGATCGGGATTTTATCGAAATCGAGACCCCGATACTGATCAAGAGTACCCCTGAAGGGGCGCGGGACTACCTGGTACCCAGCCGGGTTCACCCCGGCAAGTTCTATGCCCTACCACAGTCGCCGCAGCAGCTAAAGCAACTGCTTATGGTGGCTGGCTTCGAGAAGTATTTCCAGGTTGCCCGGTGCTTTCGTGACGAGGACCTGCGTGCCGACCGGCAGCCCGAGTTCACCCAGCTTGATATTGAGATGAGCTTTGTCGATGTGGAGGACATCCTCGTTCTCATGGAGGAGCTTTTCACCTCCCTGGTAGAAAATGTCACCCCCGCAATGCGAATTGTAAAACCCTTTCCCCGCCTTACCTACCGCGATACTATGGCACGCTATGGGACGGACAAGCCTGACCTGCGCTACGGCATGGAGATCAGGGACCTCGCCGATATCGCCGCCCACACCGAATTCACCGTGTTCCTCTCTGCCCTCGACGCAGGAGGGACGGTGAGAGGTATATGCGCGCCGGGCTGCGCCCATTACTCCCGTCGCCAGCTCGATGAGCTGGCTGAGTTTGTCCGGGATAGGGGAGCAAAGGGACTCATCACCATGCCCATCGGGGAAGAGGCAGCCAGGTCCATAGTAGGCAAGTTCCTTACGAAGGAGCAACGCGACGAGATGGCAAAGCGCTTTGAGGCGACAGATGGAGACCTGCTCTGCGTCATTGCCGGGGAAACTAAAATGGTCGAGGAGGCGCTGGGAGCATTGCGTGTGGAGATGGGGCGTCGCCTGGAGCTTATAGACCCCAACCTCCTTGTCTTCTGCTTCGTTCTCGATTATCCCCTTCTAGAGAAGGTGGAGGGAGACAGGTGGGAACCGATGCATCACCCGTTCACCGCTCCCAAGGATGAGGATATACCCCTGCTCGACAGTGCGCCGGAGAGGGTGTACGCCAAGCATTATGACCTGGTATGCAATGGGTGTGAGATTTCCAGCGGCAGCATCAGAATCCATGCTCCCGATCTTCAGGAGAAGATTTTCAGACTGTTGGGGTATAGTAAGGCAGAAATTACACAGCGTTTCGGGCACCTCCTTGAGGCCTTTGAATATGGTGCCCCACCCCATGGAGGTATTGCCCCGGGGATCGATCGGATGGTGATGCTCCTCGCCGGCGAGGAGAGTATCAGGGAGGTAATCCCCTTCCCCAAGAACAAGAGCGCTATCGATGTGATGTTCGATGCCCCCTCGGAGATATCGGAGGAGCAACTCAAGGAGCTTCACCTCAAACTGAGGCTCGATTGAAGTGTACTGCAAACCAAGAGTGAGCCGCTCTAATAAAAGGATTGCCATCGCCCTGGTGGCAATGGTCTTTTTACTGGTAGCTTCTAGTTGTAGCGGGTTGCTTTCGAGCGATGGTCTGACAATCTATGGCGCCTCTCCCTCTACCCTTGATCCTGCCCATTGCATGGATGCTACCTCGGCAGGCTTCATCGTGGAGATCTTCAGCGGGCTGGTCACCCTCGATAATGACCTCAATGTGGTAGAGGATATTGCCGAGAGCTACGAGATTAGCCCCGATGGCAGGACATACACCTTTCATCTCCGCGAAGGGGTGGCATTCCATAGCGGCAGGGAGGTCAAGGCAAGCGATTTCAAGTATTCGATAGAGCGTGCCGCTGATCCCCAGACACGCTCCCAGGTAGCCGAGGCCTACCTCGGCGACATCGTCGGCGTTAAGGAGAAGTTACGGGGTGAGGCAGATGAGGTAGGCGGGATCCGTGTGGTGGACGAGAAAACCATCGAAATCACCATCGACGCCCCCAAGGCCTACTTTCTGGCTAAGCTGACCCACCCCAGCGCCTATGTGGTTGACCGGGAGAATGTGGAGTCCGGAGGTGACTGGTGGAAACACCCCGACGGGACAGGGCCTTTCAAGCTGGGTGAATGGAAGCAGGGGCAGCAGATCGTCCTGGAGCGAAACGAGCAATTCTATGGAGACATAGCCAGGCTGGATAGGGTGACCTTCCTCCTCCGCGGCGACCCGATGATGATGTACGAGAATGGTGATATCGAGATAACTCAGGTTGGCACTGCCAACATCGAAAGGGTGCTCGACCCCAGCAACCCACTGAACAGCGAGCTGGTGACTGCTCCCGAGCTTTCCGTTTCCTACGTAGGCTTCAACACCGCTATACCCCCCTTCGATGATGAGAAAGTGCGTCAGGCCTTCTGTCATGCTGTAGATAAGGATAAGATCATCAATGTATTGCTAAAAAATACCGTCTCACCCGCTTCCGGTATCCTCCCCCCGGGCATGCCAGGCTACAATGAGGAGTTGGAAGGCCTGAGCTATGATGTGGCGAGGGCACAGCAGCTTATAGCTGAGTCAAGCTACCGCGATGGCCTGCCACCCATCGTCTTCTCTGTACAATCGTTTGGTGCTGATGTTTCGTCTATTGACACAGCAATAGCATGGATGTGGCAGGAGAACCTTGGGGTTGAAGTAGCAATCGAAGGAGTGGAGTGGGATACTCTACTCGACGACCTGAGGGCGGGAGAGTTACAGGTGTTTGAGATTGGCTGGGTCGCAGATTACCCCGATGCCGAAAATTTCCTGGACCTACTTTTCCACAGTGAGAGTGGGGAGAACCATACCACCTACAGCAATCCTGAGGTGGACGAGTTACTGGAGATGGCACGGGTAGAGGGAGACATTGATAGTAGGCTGGCGCTGTATCAGGAGATAGAGCAGACCATCGTTACCGAAGCACCCTGGCTCCCTCTCTGGTTTGGACAAAACTACTATCTGGTAAAGCCCGAGGTGAAAGGCTTCATCCCTTCGCCCATGGTCATCCCCATGCTTAAGGGTGTATGGATTGATTAGCGACCGCTGAAAAAGAGGTACCCCGATTATATCGGGTCTGGGGGTCCGGGTGCGGGCCGAAGTGTCTGCTGATCTGCCCGCCTATCATATAAATCCTTCTTGAGGCTGCTGCGTGTTAAAGGAAGGCCAGAGAGATTTCCCTCTGGCGGGAGTCTGGGGTTGCACCCCCTCCTTGAGGAAAGGGGGTGAGGTGAACAGAGATATTAGTACCCCCCAAGTCATTGCAAGCGAAGCGAAGCAATCTCACCTCCGTGCCTCGCAGTGACAGGTTTTCAAGCCCCGTTGTCATGCTGAATTTATTTCAGCATCTCTCGTTTCAGCATCTCTTGTTTCAGTGTATTAACCTTGAGATTCCGAAACA
>JAIWEW010000042.1:0-9030 GCA_048632005.1 bacterium | reverse complement strand
CCTCGTCAGGTATGTCTGGCGCTACAAGATCAGACAATTCCCCGGCGACTTCCAAAGAATCTTCCTTTCCAACGTTTGTAGGTAATCCCACAACGCGGAGAAAAAGCTGGCAGACATGGAACATGTTCCGCATGATAGAGCTGGCGCGGCCGAACCCTGCTCACTACGCTATCGCCGAGCTCTATACAATGGGTAAGCTGGATTGCGTGATTACCCAGAACGTGGATGGGCTGCATCAAAAGGCAGGCGTACCAGATGAGAAGGTCATTGAGCTTCACGGGTCACTTCGGTGGGTGAAGTGCGTTAATTGCGATAGGCGATACCCTATCATAGAGGTCGCCAAGAGGCTGGGGGATGGTGAGGAGCAATCTATATGTAGTGAGTGCGGCGGGTTGTTGAAAGCAGCAACAGTCTCCTTCGGGGAACCGCCGCCGACTGAAGAGATAGAAGAGGCGGAGCAACACTCGCGGAATTGCGACCTGTTCATGTTATTAGGCTCTTCCTTAATGGTATATCCCGCAGCCTATATGCCTATCTATGCTAAAGAGGCCGGGGCAAAGCTGATAATCATAAATGTGGGCACCGCCTCTATGGATGAGAGTGCTGATGTACTAATCGATGTGGACGTGGGGAAGGTACTGATAAGGATTATCGAGGGTGTTAAAAACAGGCTCGCTTAATAACAGTAACCGGACGTGCATGGCGGGTAGGAGTTTTTATATCTTTCGAGATATTATTAAAGGAGGTTAGATTGAACACCACGGAATTCCTTACTATCACTTCTGCTGTATGCCCTGATCGGACGGCAATCATATTTGAGGGGAAGAAATTCAGCTTCAATGAATTAAATGAACGGGCTAATAGGTTAGCTAATGCCCTGGCTGGTCTGGGAATAAAAAATGGCGATCGGGTAGCCATTCTACAGGTCAATTGTAATCAATATGTAGAGTCCTACTATGGAGTAGCAAAAAGTGGCGTCATCTTCGTACCGCTGAACTTCAGGGCAAAGAAAGATGAGCTCATCCATATGCTCAATCACTCAGAGACAAATACCCTCCTGGTAGGTGAGCGCTATGTCGATATGGTAAACGATATGCGTCCTGATCTGCCCCTGGTGAAGCACTATATATCTACAGATGGAAAGCGGGAGGGCATGCTTGATTATGAGGAGTTGCTTGCTACTGCGTCGGCTGAGGAATTCATCGCCGAGATCGGTGATGAAGATATCACGATTCTGATGTATACCGCGGGGACTACTGGATTGCCTAAGGGAGTGCCCCTACCCCACAACAGCTTCAGTGTATATATGCTGCAGAATGTGAACCCCGTGGACCCTGAGATCGAAGAGACTAACCTCCTGACCATGCCGCTCTATCATGTAGCGGGAATACAGGCGATGCTGGCAGCTACCTATGGTGGCCGCTCCCTGGCGTTGATGCGCCAATTTGAGGTCAATGAGTGGTTGGAAACAGTGCAGCGGGAGAAGGCTAATAGAGCGATGCTCGTACCCACTATGCTAAAGCGGGTCATTGACCACCCGGATTTCGCGAAGTACGACCTCTCCAGCCTGCGGGTGATTACGTATGGGGCAGCCCCTATGCCCTTTGAGGTGATCAAGAAGGCCATCGAGCTTTTTCCCGGGATGAACTTCATAAATGCCTTCGGTCAGACGGAGACCGCCTCTACCATCACTACTCTGGGGCCTGAAGACCATGTCATCGAGGGAACCGAGCAAGAAAAGGACAAGAAACTGAAGAGGCTTACCTCATCCATTGGCCGACCCATGCCCGATGTGGAGATGAAAATTATAGACGAGGCGGGCAATGATCTACCCGTCGGGCAGGCTGGTGAGATTGTAGCCCGTGGGCCGAGGTTGATGGGTGGATACTGGAAAGATGCCGAGAAGACAGCGAAAACGATGACCAAAGATGGGTGGCTGCGCACTGGAGACATGGGCTATATAGACGAGGATGGATACTTCTTCCTCGCCGGTCGCGGCGATGATATGATTATCAGGGGTGGGGAGAACATATCGCCTGAAGAGGTGGAGAATGCGCTCTATGCTCACCCAGCTGTTGAAGAGGTGGCGGTGATCGGAGTTCCCAGCCCGGAATGGGGACAGGAGCCCAGAGCGGTCGTAGCGCTCAAGAAGGGAGAAACTGCCACCGCAGAAGAGCTTATCGAATTCTGCCGGGAGCGGCTATCCGGCTTCAAACGGCCCCGCTCCGTGGTATTCATCGATGCCCTCCCCCGCACCAGCACGGGAAAGATATTGAAACGCGAACTCCGCGAGCAATACGGGCAGCCTTAGCGATGTTCCTTAAATAAGAGACCGCTGAAAAAGAAGTGCAGGATACTTCCTGCCGGGAGTCTGGGGGTGCCCCCCAGCTTTAGAAGTCCCCCAAGATTGGGGGATATAGGGGGTTGATTGAGACTATTTCAGCAATCTTAATATAATAAAATACCGGAGAATTTAGCTAGCCAAGAAAATCGGGTACAGTTAGAATCAGAGTATGGATTTCTTGGACAGAAAGGAGGGAAAAGTGATCAGAAGGGTGGCAATAGTTGGATATGCTCAATCCCATCATCAGCATAATATGCAAAAAACCAGAGAGGATATGGTCTTTGAAGTCTGCAAAGAGGCCTTGCAACATGCTGGTATCCTAAGGGAGGATCTGGATACTGTAATCACCGCCTCGACGGATTTTCTGGATGGAAGGACAATTTCAAGTGTCTTTCTCAGCATGGCTGTTGGAGCGTTTATGAAGGATGAATCGAAGGTGGAGGAAGACGGGACTTTTGCGCTCTACTATGCTTTGATGAGAATCCTTGCCGGCACACACGATGTAGCCCTGGTGGAAGCACATACACAGGGCTCGACCTTAAATCCCCATCAGGTAAGTTTTTTCACCCTTGATCCATTGTTTGATCGGCAAGTGGGCGTGCTCAATGATGTAGCGGCTGCCGGCCTTCAGGCGAGAATGTATATGAACAGGCACAGTGTGTCGGAAGAGCATCTGGCAAAGGTAGCCGTTAAGAACATTGCCAATGCCGCTGAGAATCCTTGTGCGCACAGACAGATGCCAGACGTAAGCGTGGAAGATGTGATGAGTTCAAAACTATTTTATGATCCGATCAGGGAGCTGACAATGTCCCCTATCAGCGACGGGGCATGTGCTCTAATACTGGCCTCTGAGGAGAAGGCAAGGGAGATTACCGACAAACCGGTATGGATAGAGGGGGTTGGTAGTTGCCAGGACCCCTATCTTAGGGACAGGAATATACAAAAGCTTGATTCTCTACAGACGGCTGCCAGAACAGCCTACAAGATGGCCGGTATAAAGGAGCCTTTATCCGATCTGGATGTTGCCGAGGTTTCCGAGAAATTCGCCCACGAGGAATTGATGATTTATGAAGCTCTCGGTTTATGCCAGGAGGGTCAGGGGAAAAATTTATTTGAAAGGGGCACAACTCGCAGGGATGGTGAGATGCCGGTAAATCCAAGTGGTGGGGCACTGGGTGCTGACCCTGTCTGTGCCACCGGTTTGATAAGGGTAATAGAAGCGGCAAAGCAGATTAGGGGTGAAGCAGGCGCGTATCAGGTGCCCAATGTCCGCAGGGCTCTGGCCCATGGACAATTCGGTATTTGTGCCCAGAAAAATACGGTTTATATATTGGGAGGCAACGGATCATGAAGAGAAATGTTGCGATAATCGGTTGTGGACAAACCAAACATTCGAGTAAGCGAAGAGATGTTAACGTTGCTGAAATGGTATCAGAAGCGGTCTATAATGCACTGGAGGATGCCCAGGTCAGTATGCGTGAGGTAGATGCCTTTATTGTGGGCAATATGCAGGGATTCGGTGGCATTGCTCAGCCGGAACAATGGCTTGGGGATTCAATTGGTGCCGCGGGGAAACCGGTCATCAGGATTGCCACCGGTGGGACAACAGGTGGATCGGTTGGACAGGGTGCTTATTATCCTGTTGCCTCGGGCCTTCACGATGTAGTTGTCGCTGTTGCCTGGGAAAAGCATTCAGATAGTAAAGAGGCCGGTGCCACGAGCGGGCTCATGCATGTAGGGCTGGGCAATTTATTCCACGCTGCCAGTTATGGTTTAAATCTTAAGAACCTGATGGCCATGTCGTTGGTAGGAGCGGCCGCCGGCGTTGCCGTTTATCAGGCAGTGTTTTACATGCACAGGTCCGGGTGCAGCATTGAACACTTTGATATGGTAGCGGCAAAGGCAAGGCGAAATGCTGCCAAGAACAAATATGCACATCTTCAGTGGCCGGGGTGCACTCCAGAGGATATAGCCGAGACCGAGCTGCTTGCATATCCCTTCAGGTATGGACATATCTGCCCGGCAAGCGATGGTGCCTCTGCTATTGTAGTTGCTGAAGAAAACCTGGCCAGGAAAAAAGCCAGGAAACCAGCCTGGTATAAAGGGCTCGCCTCCTACTCGGACGAGGAAAATCAGTTCCAGAGTGAAAATTTTGGAGGCGTTGGAATACTTGATCCCTCTGAACAAAGGGGGTGCTGGGTATCAGCGATGAAGGCGTATGAGATGGCAGGAATAAAGGATCCACAAAAAGAGATCGACATGGCAGAGCTATATCAGCCATTTCCAAGCCAGGAGTTGATATTTGCTGAAAGATTGGGTTTATTTGATGAAGGCACGGCATGGATGGCCCTTGAAAGAGGTGAGACCGATATTAACGGGAGGATGCCCCTGGATCCATCCGGTGGCGTCAATGCCACCAATGCTATTGGGTCCTCTGCCATGCAGCGCATTCTTGAATGCGCCCTCCAGATAATGGGAAAGGCGGAAGAGCATCAGGTACCGAAAAAAGTCAGCACTGCCGTTGCCCATGGATGGGGGGGCGTAACCAATTACAGCACGGTGACAGTTTTAGGGGATTCCCCCGGGAGGTAAAGAAGATGGGATTTATTAGGGACGAACGACCGCAGACAATTTGTGTAGAAGGGACATGGAGTTTAGGTTCCTATCACTATAAGGGTTCCAAACTCCTGGAACAATATGTTGAAGGGCTTAAGCAGAAGAAATTAATCGGTTCATTCTGCCCCGGCTGCGCAAAGGTAATTGTGCCGCCCAGAAACCTGTGCGGAAGATGTCACCGGATAATGGATGGGCGAAAAACCGTTAGCGATAGGGGGACTATTACCTGCTATACAATTAGTCCCGCAATCGTGAAAGGAAAATTAAAGGTACTGGGAATGGATCCCGTAGAAACGGGCTTAATAAAGGATGGTGAGATCCTTATTCCGGTCTTTGTGAGGTTCGATGGGTCTGATTCAAATACTGATACAATCTTATTAAACGCGGAACCAAAGGCTGTTCATATAGGTATGAGGGTTAAGGTTATCTGGGCGAAAGAGCCGCAAGGTGCCCTCAGCGATTTCGAGGGTGTTGAACCCATTTAATGAGGACGCTGAAATAGAGATGCAGGATACTTCCTGCCGGGGGTCTGGGGGTGTCCCCCAGATTTAAAAAGTCCCCCAAGATTGGGGGATATAGGGGGTTGATTGAGACTATTTCAGTACTCTCTTAATAAATGGTACAGATAAATATCGCATTAAAGAGGGAGGGATACAAAGCATGAAAAGTGAATCTGAGATAGTTGACGTAAAGACCTTACCATTTCCCGCTAACTTTATCTGGTCGACAGGATTCATGATGCAGAGGTTCATCGAAGAACTTGCCAGTAGAAAAATCCTGGGAGTAAAATGTCCCGGATGTGGGTATACTTATATACCCCCGAGGTCCAGATGCGGAAAATGTTATGCGAAAATAGAGGAGGAAAACCTGGTTACTCTCTCCGGGAAAGGCACACTCGTGAGCTATACGACAGGGCATGTAGCATTAGATGGGCAAGGGAATTTTATTGATTTGCAGGAGCCAGCGATAATCGGGGCAATAAAGTTAGAGGATGCGGATTCAACTATCTTCATGCCTCTTGAAGGGATTAAGCCCGGGGATGTAGTTGAAGGGCTTAAAGTTGAGGTACAGTGGCGGGAGGAGACAAAAGGGGAGCTGGAAGATATCAGGTGTTTCAAACCCGCTTAAGTGGGCAGAATCCGATAGGGAAAGGAGAATCATAAAATGCCTATTAACAAGGTTGTCGGTAGCTTCGATGCGGCAGTAAAGGATTTCTTTGATGGCGCTACCGTACTCATCGGTGGTTTCGGTACACCCGGGGGGTGCCCGAGCTACCTCATTGAAGCCCTGGGCAAGCAAGGGGCGAAGGATCTAACTATCGTATGCAATAATGTAGGCTTCGGAAAAGAACTGATGCAGGTTGTGGCCATGTTCATGAAGGTGCCTGACTGGTGGTATGACGGTGGAGAGCTGACCAATAATCGGCAGGTGAAGAAAGCGATCGCTGCCTTCCCCGTGCTTGCCTCGCCATTATTGGTTTCCCCCTTTGAGAAGCAGCTCCGCGCCGGCGAGGTTGAGATCGATATAGTCCCCCAGGGAACCCTGGCCGAGCGAATTAGGGCTGCTAAAGCTGGTATCGGGGCTTTTTACTGCCCTGTAGGCGCGGGGACCATAGTAGAGAAGGGGAAAGAAGTAAGGGTTATCGATGGCAGGAAGCATGTCCTTGAGTATCCGATAAAGGCTGATTTTGGTCTGATCAGGGCGTATAAAGCGGACAGGCTGGGAAATCTGATCTATCGAGGCACATCCAGGACCTTTAACGCTACAATGGCCGGTGCGGCAAAGGTTACCATTGCCGAGGTGGATGAGGTTGTCGAGGTGGGAGAGCTTGACCCTGAGAGCATTGTCACCCCTGCGCTATATGTCGATAGGGTAGCGGTAAGGCCTAAGGAGGGTCTTACGCAGATCGTACAAAAGATAAGCAAGGAAGAACAGTTACGGAAGTAGGAGGCATCATGGCTGAGAAAGAACGGTTAAGCAGAGAGACCATAGCCTTTCGGGTGGCCAGGGAGTTTGAGGATGGAATGGTAGTGAACCTGGGGATCGGAATTCCGACACTGTGTCTTAACTACCCAACGCCGGATAAGGAGATACTGTACCAGACCGAGAATGGCTGCCTGAACTTTGGCTGCAACGCTACCCCGGAGGAAGCGGACTTCGATCTGGTGAATGCGGGGGGGCAAATGGTAACCACGAAGCCGGGTATGTCCCTGTTCTCCCACGACGAGTCCTTTGCCATGATCAGGGGGGGGCATATTGACCTGTGCGTTTTAGGTGTGATGCAGGTATCAGAGAAGGGCGATCTTGCCAACTGGCTGCTTCCCGAGCGGGGCATTGGCAGTATCGGTGGGGCGATGGATCTGGCATTCAATGCAAAAAAGCTTATTGTGGTCACAGAGCATACTACAAAAGATGGCAAGCCAAAGATTGTGCATGAATGTACCTATGAGCTGACCGCTCCGGAGTGCGTTGATATGATCGTTACTGATCTGGCGGTGATCGATGTCACCGATAAGGGGCTGGTACTCAAGGAGGTGGCTCCCGGGTGGACAGCCGAGGAGATTCAGGAGTTAACGGAGCCGAAGTTGATCATCGCACCTGACTTAAAGGAAGTAGAGTTGATGTAATTCGCTACAGCTCAGGTTTAGGCAGGATAGGAGTGAGTACTCCGCGTAATTATGTAGAAAGACCGCTGAAAAAGAGGTGCAGGATACTTCCTGCCGGGGGTCTGGGGGTGTCCCCCAGATATAAAAGTCCCCCAAGACTGGGGGATTAGGGGGTTGATTGTGGCTATTTCATCAATCTCGAAGAATACGAGGGCTAACAAAGGTCGTAGAAAGAGGCAGGGATTTGGACTTTAAATTTACCAGTGAACAGGAGGCCCTACGGCAGGAGGTTAGGGCCTGGCTAAAAAAAGAGATTCCGGCCAGGTGGTTTGAGCTCGGGGTTGCTCTGTGGGAGGAGAATGACGAGATATGGGCTATTGCCCGGGATTTCGAGCGCAAGCTGGCTGCAAAGGGCTGGCTGGCCCCGGGATACCCATCGCGTTATGGCGGAATTGATGCTACCTCTATGGAGCAGGCTATACTCAGTGAGGAGAAGGCATATGCTAGAGCACCCGCAATGCTGAGCGATGTTATAGCTGCGGGCTGGGTGGGTCCAACAATCCTTCTTTTCGGTACCGAGGAGCAGAAGGAAAAGTATGTGGGTGGAATCGGCAGGGGGGAGCTGGTTTTCTGTCTGGGTTACAGCGAGCCGGAGTCCGGCTCCGATCTGGCTGCGGTTCAGACCCTGGCGGTGGAGGAAGGCGACCATTATATCATCAATGGCCAGAAGATATTCACCAGCCTGGCCCATCGTGCCGATTACTGCTGGCTGGCGGCAAGGACCGACCGCGATGCCCCCAAGCACAAGGGGATAAGCATGTTCATTATCGACATGAAGACGCCGGGCGTCACCGTGCGCCCGCTGATAAACATGCTGGGGTTTCACGAATTCAATGAGGTCTTCTTCGACAATGTCCGCGTTCCCAAAGAGAATATGGTGGGTGAGAAAAACCGTGGCTGGTACACCCTGATCGCTGCGCTCAACTTCGAACGCTCCGTGGTCTATATTCCTGCGGCAAACCGCCGAATAATAGAGGATCTGGTAAGCTATGCCAGAGAGACGCCCTGGGATGGAGGCGTATTGGCCGACAACCCGCTGGTTCGGCACAAGCTGGCGGATATGGCAGTATGTAACGAGGTCTGCCGCCTGCTTTGCTACCGTGTGGTGTGGATGCAGAGCAGGGGGATGATCCCTGCCTATGAGACCTCTGCGTCCTATCTGCATACCGCAGAGCTCACCCGCCGGCTGGGACACACCGGTATGGAGATACTGGGCCTTTACGGGCAGCTGGACAAGCTTTCTAAGTGGGCACCCCTCAAGGGAGCCATAAAGAGCCTGTGCCTCGGCTCGCTGGGCCTGGGTATTGGTGGTGGGACCAACGAGATCCAGCGTAATCTCATCGCCACCATAGGGCTGGGACTGCCCCGTGCATAGTAGTAGAGGCTGCTCCCTTCAATCATAAA
>JAIWEW010000041.1:0-9200 GCA_048632005.1 bacterium | reverse complement strand
ATTTGGATCGAAGCTCAATTAAAGCTAAAATTTACAAGTGAATTCTTCAATGAATTTTCCCCACAGTTAAATTATTTACCAAAAAGATACCAAACCTTTTTTAAAAAGGTTATTACTTCATTAGAACGTCGACCAACCCCTGAATACAAATATGATCAATCACGTAGCAATTATATTACTGTAATAAAGCGAGCATTATTAATGGCGAGAAATGGTGATGTAGAAGGCAAAAGAATTGTTCTTCTTGGTGACGACGATGGATTAGCGGTTGCTCTTGCTTTTCTTGATTGTGCACGAGAAATATTTGTGATAGACATCGACCCACGCATTTTACAATATATTCAGGAATTTGCTGAAGAGAATAATTTTAATCAAGTTGAAGAATATTTGAATACAATAAGAAATATTAATAAATAAAAATGAGACGTTATGTTAGATGTTAAGTGGATTATTGAAAATCCAGCTGAATTTGATAAAGCGATGAAAAAAATGCCTCTTTTTCAGCAACGACTATCATACCACATTAAAAATAATGACTCCAGACGACATAATTATTGCGTTTGTGGAAATAGTCTGAGGCAACCCCCTAATCCCCCAATCTTGGGGGGCTTCTAAAGCTGGGGGACACCCCCAGACCCCCGGCAGGAAGTATCCTACACCTCTTTTTCAGCGGTATCCAATGGTATCACTGTTGGGCAGCGGGGGTTCGTTCAATAGAGATCGTGTAACCAGAGTACGTTAACGGCTTGTAGCTTGGGGTAAGAATTGATGGTGGGCAAACAGAGGTGCCAGAGTGAAAACGGATACGATTGGCGTTTAGCACATCTGTAGGTTATCACGTTGTTGAAAAAGAGGTGCCCCGATTTAATCGAGGCTGGGGGTCCGGGTGTGGGCCGAGATGCCCCTTGATCTATCGGGGACCCCGAACTATATAAAACTCTCACAGGATTGGGTGACTTCGGTGGTTGATTGATCTTGTTTTATAGAGAGATTGCATTTGGCGAATTACTTATATATACTGATTTTAGGTGTACCTGAGTTTGGCGTTTCGGCATCATGGCTCCGTACGGGCGGGTTAGTGTTTTGTTTCGGTGCAATTAAATTCTAGCAAGCCGGCAAACAGGGTCTTGAAGCTGTATCGACAAGGGGTATCCAAACAATTAAGGGAGGAGGGTCGGCATGGCTTTCCAGGATAAGGATTTGGTATGTCGTGATTGCGGCAGAGAGTTCACGTTCACTGCAGGTGAACAGGAGTTTTACCTGTCGCGAGGGCTGGAGAGTGAACCCACTCGCTGTAAAGAGTGTCGCCTGGAGAAGCGGCGAAGTCGCGTTGGCGAATCTCGCATTATGCATCCCGTAGTCTGTGCCCAGTGCGGCAAGGATTGCGAGGTACCCTTTGAGCCCAGGGGCGATCGACCAGTGTACTGTAATGAATGCTTTTCCAAGAATAGAAATAGCCGCTAAACGATATCTCTGCTTATAAGCCGAGGCGCCTCTATTACACGTCTCGGCTTCTACTATTCTGGAGGGTGTAATGAATGTTGGTGTATGCAAGATACGGATGCGCTTATCCGGTAACCATTCTCTTAAAGGCAAGCGACAGGTCTCAAAGCCGATTATTGAGCGAGTAAAAAACAGGTACAACGTTTCTATTGCAGAGGTCGATGACCAGGACCTCTGGCAACTTCTGACTTTGGGAATAACCTGCGTCAGCTCTAGCGGTCCGCATGCTAATGAGATGCTATCGAAGGTGGTTGATTTTATACAGCAGAGCAGGCTCGATGTGGAAATGCTCGATTACGAGATAGAGATAATCCACGCCTTTTAAAATGGAAACCCTGGCCTTTCTGGATCACCTGCAAAAACATCCATCCTATAAGAATCAAATTACCCATGTTGCTCAGATAGCCAGCCGCGAGCCCAGATATGGCGAACTGGCGGAACCCCTCCATCCCACGCTCCTTAGCTACCTGGAGGCGGCTCAGCTACTTCCCCTCTACAGCCACCAGGCGCAGGCGATAAACGCCGTCCGATCGGGAAAGAATGCCTTTGTAGTTACCCCATCGGCCAGTGGCAAGACACTTTGCTACAATGTCCCAGTGCTGGATAGAGCGCTGAGGGAAAAGAGGAGTTGTGCTCTCTATCTTTTCCCTACCAAGGCGCTATCTCAGGATCAACTCCGGGGACTTAGAGAGATTTTCGATTTTCCCCAACCGTCCTCACAACTGCTTGGTTTTTCCGGGCTGGAGTGTGCCATCTTCGACGGTGATACTCCACCGCAGGAGCGTAGCGAGATCAAGCGGTTGGCGCGGCTGGTATTCACCAACCCAGACATGCTTCACCTGGGCATTCTGCCCCACCATGAGTCCTGGTCAAGGTTCCTGCGCCAGCTTCGCTATGTGGTAGTAGATGAAGCCCATGTCTATCGTGGCATCTTTGGCTCTCATGTGGCCAATGTGCTGCGCCGGCTGAGGCGGCTATGCGCCCTCTACGGGGCAAACCCCCAGTTTATCTGCTGCTCTGCCACTATTGCTAACCCCGGAGAGTATATTGAGCAGATGGTAGGACTCCCTTTTGAGGTGATCGACGAGGATGGTTCCCCTTACGGAGGAAAGGATTTCGTCTTGTGGAATCCACCGATTATCGACCATGCAGGCGCTACCAGGCGCAGCGCAAATACCGAGGCCACCCTGCTGTTCACGGAGCTGGTGAGTAGTGGTCAGCGAACCATTACCTTTGCCCGGTCGCGAAAGCTAACCGAGCTTATCTATATTTATGCCAGGGACCAGCTGGCTAAAGAGAGCGCGGCGCTGGCACAAAGAATAAAACCTTACCGTGCTGGATACCTCCCGGAGGAGCGACGTCAGATTGAGCATCAGCTCTTCGACGGCGAGCTTTTAGGTGTGGTGGCAACAACGGCCTTGGAGCTTGGGATTGATATTGGAGACCTCGATGCCACGGTAATCACCGGCTACCCGGGGAGCATTGCCAGCACATGGCAGCAGGCAGGAAGGAGCGGTAGGAGAGGGGAGAGGTCCTTAAGCTTCCTTATCGCGCTGGACAACCCACTGGACCAGTATTTTATGTGCCATCCTGAGGCCTTCTTCGGTAGAAGCTGCGAACATGTGCTTATTAATCAGGCTAACCCCTATATCTTGAAGCACCATCTCCTGTGTGCGGCCTGGGAGCGTCCACTGGACGATAGAGATGGTGACATATTTGGCGAAAGCTTCGCTAAGGCAAGGGATGATCTCATGGTTGAAGGCTTGATCAGGGATCGCCAGAGAAAGTGGTATCCGTCACCTCGCGTGACATACCCTGCTAATGAGGTTAATATACGCTCTGCCTCATCGGATCGCTATACTGTGGTCGATGTTTCGCAGGGGTATGAAGAGATGGAGACGGTCGAGGCGTCAGTGGCTTTTTTTCAGATCCACCCTGGTGCTATCTACCTTCACCAGGGGGAAGCCTACCTGGTCGATAAGCTGGACATCTCATCACGCACTGCCTATGCCCGCCCTATAGATGCCAATTACTATACCCAAACTAGAGACATCACAGACCTATCGATCGCGAAGATGAATACCGAGAAACAGCTTGGAGGGGTGCGCGTCCACCTGGGTGAGGTGTCAGTGACCACGACAGTGGTGGGCTTTAAAAAACGGAGGCAGTTGACCGAGGAGATTATCGGGGAGGAGCCTCTTGACCTGCCGTCGCAGACCTTTCCCACTATTGCTCTGTGGTTCGATATACCGCAGCATATTATTATACAGCTTGTCACAAGGGGACTTGATCTCGCCGGGGGTCTTCATGCTACAGAGCACGCTGCCATTGCCCTGTTACCGCTGTTTGCACTCTGTGATAGAAACGATATCGGTGGCCTTTCTACACCTGCTCATGCCGATACGGGTAGTGCCCAAATATTCATCTACGATGCCTATCCCGGGGGCATTGGTATTGCCGAAAAAGGCTTCGAAATGATAGATGGACTATGGCGGGTAACTTTAAAGGCGATCTCAGGGTGCCCCTGCGAGAGCGGATGTCCCAGCTGCATCCAATCACCTAAGTGTGGAAACAACAATGAGCCACTGGATAAGGGTGCAGCACAGCTTATCCTCGAAGCGTTACTTGGCCGTTAGCATAATAATCAACCCGTAAAATTCCATAGGTCTCCACGACTATATGAACCAAGATAGCACAGGTTCCTAAACGTATGTATAAAAAGAGACCGATGGAATAATCCTGATCAACCCCCTATATCCCCCAATCTTGGGGGCTTTTTAAAGTTGGGGGACACCCCCAGACCCCCGTCAGGAAGTATCCTGCACCTCTTTTCCAACGGTCTCGAAAAAACCATTCATTTCATTCTTGTTATTAGGGTAAGGGTGCAGTTGAAATGGCATATGTAGGAAGAAAAAACTTGCCATTGGCATAGATTGTGGTAAAATTGGTGAACAAGGTGACACGTGATGAGTGCGGTAGATAAAAAAGACGAGAAGCTGAATATCGAGACCATTAAGTGGGGCAAGATTACCTGGATCAACATTGAAAAACCCACTGGCTCGGATATGGAATATCTGGCAAAAAATTACCTGTTTAATCTTTTTGACCTGGAGGACTGCCTTTCGAGGATAGAGCGCCCCAAGATCGATGAGTATGAGAATTACCTTTTTCTGGTGCTACACTTCCCTGTATTTAAAATGGAGGCGCGGGTAACCACATCCAGCCAGGTATCTATCTTCATTGGTGCGGACTTCCTGGTTACGGTTCATACGGGAGCTCTCAAACCGCTGGCAAAGCTTTTCAATGATTGTCAGCAGAACGAACGGGCGCGGGAAGAGCACATGGCGCGCAGCTCGGGTTACCTCCTATACCGTATCCTGGACCGGCTGGTGGACTATTGTTTTCCTATACTTAACAGGGTTATCGCCAATATAGAGGCTGCGGAGGACCGGCTCTTCAGTGAGCCTGCCCGGGATACGGTTCAGGAGATATCTGTACTCAGGCGCGATGTTATGTCCTACCGTCGTATTATTCGCCACCAGCCAGCTATCCTTAAATCACTGGAGGTAAGAGAGTACCCCTTCCTCAGGGAGGACCTTGATGTTTACTTCGGTGATATCGGTGACCATATTGGCACGATTAGCGAGACGCTGGAGGAGTATAAAGAGGTTGTGGAAGGGCTAAATGCCACCAGCGATTCCCTATTCTCTCACCGCACCAATGAAGTAATGAAGATGCTCACCGTTCTGGGTACCATTCTCCTTCCGCTACTTGTGATCTCAGGTATCTATGGCATGAACGTGTCCCTTCCTTTCGAGGATAGCTCATTCGCCTTTCCATTTATCATTCTGTTTACGCTATGTATTTCCGGGAGTATGCTGGCCTACTTTCGCTATAGACGATGGATCTAATAAATGCCGCGTAACCCCGATATGATGGTGGGCATTGGTGGGGAATAAGGTCTCACAGCGCTTCATAGCTATTGCCGCCATTTTTATAACCTGCCTCATCACAGCGAACATTATCGCCGTCAAGCTTATCTCCATTGGCGGGCTCATCCTGCCGGCAGCCATAATAATCTTCCCCTTGAGCTATATCTTCGGCGATATACTCACCGAGGTTTATGGCTTTCGAGCTGCGAGAAAGGTTATCTGGCTGGGCTTTCTGTGTAATTTAATAGTAGTATTGGCCATCTGGATCGGTGGTCTGCTGCCAGCAGCGCCATTCTGGGAAGAAAAACAGGCAGCTTACGATACGATACTGGGCCATGTTCCCAGGGTGCTTCTCGCCTCTTTCGTCGCTTATCTCATAGGTGCGTTTGCAAATTCTTTCGTACTGGCCAAGATGAAGATAAAAACTAAGGGGCGGTGGCTGTGGACCAGGACCATCGGTTCCACTATAGTTGGTCAGGGACTTGATTCTGCCGTTTTTATCACTATCGCCTTTGCCGGTACAACTGATTTCGTGGCCATAAGCATAGTTCACCTCTGGCTGGTAAAGACGGGCTATGAAACGGTGGCTACTCCCTTCACCTATGCTGTAGTAAACTATTTAAAAAAGAAAGAGGGTATAGATACATATGACTATGACACCAAATTTAATCCTTTCCGCATTTTCGATTGAGGGTGTTTATCTGGAGAAGCTTAAATGATAATCAATGGGGGGATATTTTAGTGGAGTTAGAGATACTTGGCGCTCATAACTGTGAGTCCAGGGATGCGAAGCTTACTTCGCTCCTGATAGATAGTTCCGTTGCCATAGACGTCGGGAGCCTCACTTCAAGCCTGTCATTCGAAGCGCAGAAAAGGGTGAGGGCCATTCTCATCACCCATCGTCATTATGATCATATCAGGGACTTGGCTACCTTTGGCATGAATATCTATTCGTCGGGTCCAGTAAATATCTACGCTCTCGATAGCGTACTCGACATAATCTCCACTCATCTCTTAAACGACATCGTCTATCCAGACTTCCGAAAAAAACCAATCCCCGAGAAGCCTGCCTTAAAATTCTGCCCCGTGGAGCCAAACAAGGAGCTTATTATTGAAGAGTATACTGTATTACCTGTTACAGTAAACCATAATGTCCCCGCAATTGGCTATCAGGTTACGTCACCGGATGGAAAGAGCCTCTTCTACACGGGGGATACGGGAAGGAATCCCTCATCTCTCTGGGAGGCGGTAACGCCGGGTCTGCTCGTCACCGAGGTTACCCTGCCCAATAAGTTCGAGTCTTTCGCCCAAGACACCGGGCATCTCACACCGCTATTGCTTAAACAGGAGCTTATTGATTTCAAGAGGGTAAAGGGGTACTTGCCTCCCGTCGTCACTGTACACATTAACCCTCACCTTGAGGCTGAGATCAAGGAGGAGATTGCGCAGGTCGCTACAGAATTAGCGGCAAATATAACTGTGGGCTACGAGGGGATGAAGGTTATCATTTAACAAACTGGGTTAATCGGCAGAAAAAGATGGGAATGACGATAACCCTTCCAGATATTTGAGCAGAGATATAGCTGTTGTAGTTATATTTAGGGGCGGTAGAATTAAGTGCGAGCCAGATTTATAGTGGATACCAACGTAGGTAAGCTGGCGCGCTGGCTCAGGATGCTGGGCTACGATACTCTGTTTATTAACGATATCGATGACAATGAGCTCATTGCTATCGGCTTGAACGATAAGAGGGTGCTCCTTACCAAGGATACCCAGATCATGCTACGGCGAGTGGTCACGAGCGGCAGTCTGAAAGCCGTGCTTATCGAAGATGACAATCCCAAAGATCAATTACGCCAGGTGGCGCGGATGATGAAGATAGATCAAGAAAGAAAATTCACCCGCTGTCTGGAGTGTAATAAACTGCTCGTTCCCAAGGGTAAGGATGAGGTCCGAGCTCTTGTCCCCGCCTATGTCTTCAAGACACAATCCCAATATTTCCAGTGCCCCGCCTGCCAAAGGATATACTGGCGAGGCACCCACTGGCAGAGAATGAATCAGGAGATGGAAGCGCTCATGGGTGCAGAGGTATGAGGAGAGAGGCCTTTGTATACGAAGAGTCCCCGGTCGAGGCATGTACTAAGGGAGGACCATGTGTTTCGACAGAATTGTCTCAATTAAACGGTGAACTACTCCAGACTGCTGAAATAGTCTTAATCAACCCCCTAATCCCCCAATCTTGGGGAACTATTTTCGAGCTGGGGGAACACCCCCAAGCTCCCGGCAGGAAGTATCCTGCACCTCTTTTTCGGCGGTCTCTACTCCAATGCTATGGTTTTAAAAAGCTCCGGGGTGACATTGTGCCAATAACCGACGGCGGGTTAAAGAAGCAGACGCGGGAATTCGCCGAGCAGAGGGTAGCGGATATCAAACGAACCATTTTCCCGCTTCACCGTCTTTAAGATTCCCTCGCAATCCCAGATCTAAAGCTTCAACCCTGTTTCGTCATCGAGCCATTGGAGATAATCTCGGTTACCCCCTATTATCGGTAAAGCGATGATCTCAGGGACATCGTAACTATGATTCTGCTTTACCAGCCCGATGAGTTCTTCCAACAGCGTGGCCTTTGTCTTAACGATTAGCAGCGCCTCATCAGCATATTCGATCTTGCCCTGCCACCAGAACATGGAATGTACCTGCGGTACGATATTAACACAGGCTGCCTTCCTGCGGCTGACCAGGATATTGGATATACTCTGGGCTTCATCGGCAGTAGCCGCCGTAATGAAAACGACCACATGCTCCAACTTTTTATATTCTTCTTCTCCCTTTAACATTTTCCCTCAATGGGGCTGGAGAGCTTTATCTGGCCCCAAGCCCCCATTTTGTCTCCTTTAATGATTACTAACCCTGTCAGGCCTACGATACCCCGGGCGAACTCTATCCCCCTCGGGATGTCATCAGCTTCTTTAATTAGATTGCCCGTAGCGGTAGCGGCAGCATCAGCCAGGGCAGCGGATGGGGAGAGCACAATAACGGCATCGGCATGGCCAAAGCTGAGAGAATGCCCTACTGTCCCCGACGAGGTGCAAATGCCCAAAGGCGTTTCCTCGGGATCGATCTCCATGACAAGCCCACCAGTAAAGGGGGAATCACCGGCATAAATCCCTACCATCCTCCTTTTTTGTATGTTGAGGAAAATATCCCCGCCATTCTCCACGATTACTTCCGGTGACCATTTCAGTAACTCCCGTCCCACTCCCTCAGCGATAGCGCCGGCCACTGCAGCCATAGGACCGACTCCAGCCTTGTGTGCTGCCTCCGCCATTTCCTGCACTATTTCCGGGGCATCCGCTTTTACTTTGAGGGGTTCCAGGGTAGTGAGGAAGGAGGGGTGACTCTCGATATATTGCTCCAGGAGGGCACGAAATGCTATGATCGCATTTAGCGCCTTCTCCTTTAGGTCATTTTGAGCCCTGATGAAGAGATCTGTTTCCCCAACCGTGGCATGGAAGGGGACCAGATTGTTGTCCTTTATCCAATGCCTGTAGGTTCTGTGCTGGCGCACTAGAAATGAACCTCCATAGCTCTGGGGGGACATGTGAGCACACATAGCTCACAGGCGGTGCACCTGTCCTCATAGAAATCCACCATCCTGGTTTTGGGATCAAGTGCCAGTGCCCCGGTGGGACAAATAACCACACAAGCCCCGCAATGGGTGCACCTGGCATCGTTGCGAACGATATCCTGACCCCGGCACTGAAG
>JAIWEW010000040.1:0-9440 GCA_048632005.1 bacterium | reverse complement strand
TACTAACATAAGTATTTATTTGTGTCAAGTTTTATAGGCTGTGTGTTTTTTGGGCTGTATGTACTGTACGCATTGCGCAGTGCGCATTGACCATGTACTGGTCAGAATAGATAAAATGTTTTGCTGACTCAGGAATAACGTACAGTAACACGGACAGCTTCGCGCTCCGGATGTTCGCGTTTGAGGAGAGTCAGTGCTTCGTCGAAGTTGTCCAGGGAGAGCACCTCGCCCAGTAACACATCGGTTGGTATGCGGCCCTCATTGAGGAGGTTGACAGCGGTTTTCATCGACTGTTCAGTAGAACCGGTACCGCTTTTAACGGTGAGCGCATTTAAGACGATTTTGTCAGTAATGATTTCCACAGGAGCCTCGTTTTTCAGTCCAGCGAGGAGCACTGTCCCCATGAAGGAAACCATTTCAAATGCCTGCTTCACGGCTAATGTGGACATCGAAGTTATATCCATGACAACATTAGCCCCAATGCCGTTAGTAATCTCCTTCACACGGCTCACGACGTCCTCGCTTTCGACATTGATTGTATAATCTGCTCCTACCCCAAGTGCGGTTTCCAGTCGAATACTATCGGCCGAAGTTCCGGTAGAGATAATGGTAGAGGCGCCGGCGATCTTTGCTGCGACAACGCACATCAGCCCGACATGACCTGGCCCCTGTACCACGACGGTGTCTCCCTCCTTCACACCTGCTACCTCTACCCAGTTAACTGCATTGGCGAGGGGTTCAAATATTGTCAGATGCTCCGCCGGTAATGCCTCGGTAAGTTTCATAAGATTAGTGCCGGGTACGACGCACATATATTCACCGTAGCCACCCCATAGTCCGCTTCTCACGTCCAGGCCCATTGTATAGCCGTATATCACCAGCCTCCCATCATGAAACCCGGTTCGAAGTACCAGATCAACAGCTACCCGGTCACCAACCGACACTGCGAAATCTGCATCATTGGCCAGTTCCTCTACACGACCGACCATTTCATGGCCTGCCACGACCGGGGAAACCTCCCCAGGCACATGTTTATGTCCCTCCAGCTGCTCTGCGTCGCTGCTACACATACCTACTGCTTCAATCTTTATAACCGCACCACCGGGCGGTGCTGTGGGTTTATCGAAGGTACGAATTTCATATGTGCCGTCACCGTTAAAAACCACTGCTCTGCATGTTGTAGTCATGGTCTGTCCTCCCTAACACGTATGATTCTTATGAAACCTATAATTGTCGCTTGAGCTTTATTCCGCTTTGTAAACCCGGCACAGAAGCCCTCTGAAGTAATTGTTCCCTACGTAATCGCATACCTCGGGGTCATTTGGAACGATCGAGTCGATATTTGACTCCCACACACCGAACAAACTCGGCTCTGCCTCGGGCTTCTCGGGATACCACCAGTAGCCGTCGGCATGAACTACGGAAGGGTGCATTCCCTCTAATAATTGCGCCTTTTGTGTCACTCTTCCCAGGGGAGTCTCTATGTATACGTCGTCTCCCTCTGCAATACCCAGGTCAGCAGCGGTTTGCGGATTGATTTGCAGTAACGGATGGGGATACTTCTTTCGCAGCTTGGCGATCTGTCTATGAGATGAATGATGAAATTGTCGAACCCTTGCCCCACTAATTAGAATTAGGGGATAATCTTTGGCCAATTCTGGAGTGGCAACAGGGCTCCATGGGGGCTCCTGGTATCCTTCAAGAGGATCATACCCCAGCCGCGTCAGGATGCTGGGAACCAGCTCCACCTTACCGGAAAAGGTACCAAACCCTGTTTCCTCGTATCTCTTAAACCTGGGAGGAGGGGCGTAGCCCGGCTTTTGAGCAAATTCTTTAAGGGTAACGCCAGCAGGCGCAAGAATCCTGTCAAGCCATCCCTCCAATGTATCAGGCCAGAATTCTGCCTGCCCCAGACGTTTGCCAAGGTCACACCATAGCTGGTAGTCGTCCTTTCGCTCGTATTCAGGATCGATTGCCGCCTCGCGCCCGTACCATTGATTTCCCAAGACACCCCACATATGAGTCAGGTGAACTCTTTCCAAGGCATCTGTTGCAGGTAAAACGTAGTCTGCCAGTGCCCCGGTAGGAGTAAGGAAGTGATCCATAGAGACATGCAGTTCAAGATTGTCACTCTTAAAGGCCTGATATGCATGCCTACTGTTGCCTATGGAGCACAGGGTATTGGTTCCCTGATCAAACACTGCCTTGATGGGATAGGGCTTTCCCTTCAGGATGGCTTCCCATACATCGTAAGGACCGGGAAAAATAAAGTACTGCTGTGCTCCCCACCCCTTGGGGTAAACCTTCTTCATACCCTCCTTGTATAGCGCAAGGCCTTTTACTGAAGTGAGAGGCCAACGGTCTGCGCTCACATTGTCCCGCGTTCTCAAGGGATGATTGATCTGGTAGTCCCAGTTGAGCTCATCGAGCAAAGCGGTGTATTCGGGGTAGTCGCTAAACCGGCAGCCCCCTTCCTTATCCAGGTTCCCAGTTATGGCTCGCAGCCAGCACTTGCCCAGCACGGAGCTCAGTCCTGCCCCATTACCAAGATGGCAAGTGGCAACGCCCCAGGTAATGACCCCAGCGGGAGCGTTGGCGAAGACCCTGGCCGCTTCAATGATCTGCTCAGCCGGAACCCCTGTGACCTGGGCGACATTTTCCGGCGGATACCGCTGGACCAAAGCCTTCAGCTCGTCGAAGCCCAGACACCATTTCTCCACAAACTCTTTATCGTAGATACCTTCATTTATGATCACGTTCAACATGCCCAATGCCAGGGCTCCATCGGTCCCCGGTCGTAGTTGGAGCCAGATATCTGCCTCTTTCGCACATTCCGTCGGCCTGGGATCTACTACTATCAGCTTCAACCCCATTTTCTTTGATATACTGTACCCCATCCATATCCTGGGCTCCGACTGGTGCATATTGGCCCCCCAAATAATGGCTGCTCCGGTTTTATTGGGGTCTAAGAACGTTGTCCAGCCAGCGGTTGTATCATAACCATACATGGCACATTCGATAGGAAACTCGGCCTCACCACAGTTTTTACCCAGGTGAAAAAAGTTCGGCGTACCCCATTGGTTGCACCACTTCCAGGCTGCGGCATCGCCGGGTCCGTGAGGAGAGCCCCCCAGAACTAACACCGCTTCCGGGCCATACTGATCGCGGATTGTATCCAGCTTGGCAGCGATCTCGTCCATCGCCTGTTCCCAGCTAATTTGCTCCCACTTCGCCTCACCCCTAGCGCCCGTTCTTTTAAGCGGGTAGTTGAGACGTTGCTTGTGGTAATGGTAGTCAATCGCGTTCACTCCCCGCTCGCACAGCCAGCCCATCATAGTTTCCTGGTCTGGCTCAACCTTTTTTATTTTACCGTCGGATATATGTGCTTTAATAAAACATGCTGCACCGCAAACCGGACAGGTTCCTTTCTTGACAATCTTATTCTTATCAACCACTACGATGCCCCTTTCTATAGGAAATATTTCCTACTCCCTAATTTCGATCATCTAGAATGATATCGCTAATCTTTTCAATGTTGAGGTAGGCTAATGATATCATAATCCAGGGATAACTATGTTGAAATAGTGGAGATCACAATGGATATTTGCCATATTTATGCGCCGCTTCAACCATCCATTTCATTCTGGTCGCATCTACATATGGATGTGAGTGGCTTGCCGACAAGATATAACCTCCACCTTTGGCAGCATCTTTTATAGCCTTTTTAACAGCATCCTCTATTTCCTGTCGGGTGCCCTTTACCATTAGATAGGAAACATCCAGGTTGCCGATGAGAACAAGTTTGTGCCCTACCTGTTCCCTTACTTTTCCCAGGTCCATACCAGCAGTAGGCTCCATCGTTATTATGCCGTCAAAGCCCCACTCGACAAACTTATCCAGCAGCTGATAGATGTTTCCACAAGAGTGCCAGATAAGTTTCTTGTTCTGCGCGTGTACACGTTCGGCAACTCGTCTATAGCTATCCCCATACAGTTTCTCGACAAGTTCTGGGCGCATGAGTGGCCCCGTTTTATGCCCCAAATCATCACCCGCGACCACCACTTCGAGGCCAGGTTTCATGGCGGCATCTAAGTGCTTGATGAATAAATCGGTTTGAAAATCAATAACCTTCCTCACAAACTCAGGCTTTTGATAAATAAGCTTTGTGAAGTTGACGAACCCAATTGGCTGCCAGCTGTTTTCAAATATCCCCGGTGCCGCATAGCAAAAGGGGAAAATTCTATCACCGTATTGTTCCGTCAGCTCTTGGTAAAACCTGGTGGCATTTTTCACTGACGTTTCAAATAGAGGGGTATTTCCCTCAACCCAGTCATGCCACTGTTCCTCAGTCGTGAGAAGCCCGCGACTGTAGTTGACCATCAAGTTGCCGTTATCATCAGCGTCCAGCTCCCAGACACGTCCATATATGTCATGAAAAGCCACCCCCAATCTAGATTCAGGCTCCTTACAGAGTTTCATTAATTGGTAAATCACCCAATTCGCATCAAAGCCTAGTTTGATTGCACCTTCCAGTGAACCTGAGAAATTACCATCGTAAATCTTGCTCCACAACCAGTTCGTATTCATCAAGCGCCTGACGATATTCTTCAATATCGGTTTTTTCAACATGCCTACAAAATCGACGGGCTTTTTATCATTGATTTGATTCACAGTGGTTGGATCCATGATAAGGCCCATTACAGGAACGCGGTCCGGCTCCTCATGGTTCATGGCGGTAAGGATGCGTTCTTTGAAATCCATTATTAAGCGATCCACTTCTTTATAATATCGGTGCCAGTAACAGCGTCGGGGGCAAACGCGTCCGCTCCCACATCCTTGGAAAACTCTTCAGTGAGGCATGCACCACCTATGATAACCTTGACCTTGTCCCTGATACCCTGACCTTTCATTTCCTCTGTAATCTTCCCTATCTCTCCGGCCGTAACTGTGAGCAGACAGGATATCCCCAGCGCCAGAGGGCTATACTCTTTGACGGCACTGACAAACTTCTCTTTAGCCACATCGACACCAAGGTCTATAACCTCGAAGCCCGCGCTCCTGGCAAAGTTGATGAAAATGTTCTTGCCAAGATCATGCAAGTCACCAGCTACAGTACCAACCACAATGGTCCCCAATCGTTGCGATGTTCCGGCTGCCAACAGCGGTGATAGCAACTCCATTGCCGCTTTGGCTATTTCTCCCGAGTAAACCAACTCGGTCAAGAACCAATCCCCATCTTGAAACCTTTTTCCCACTACCTGCAACGCCTCAGTAATGGCGTCAATGGCTTCCTGAACGGATACCGTACCATCACTTTTAATTATCGAATTAACATTCTCTATCGTGGCATCCATATCCAGGTCAAGTAGTGAGCTTTTCAGCTTTTCAAGGATGTCGTTTGCCATTATCAACCCCCTGCTGTTATTAGCTAAGAATTATATACAGAGATTGTAAATTTCAAAAGCTCGTAAGCAACTCGTTTACAACATTTAGGCTGTGATTATATAAATCAATTCCTCAAATCCTATCCTATAAATATCGCCTTCATGAAAATCCGACTGAAATCGGGAACAGTAGTCAGTTCTAAATACTCGACTCGCTGCGCAATCTTTTGTGCGTCGAGCCGCTTACTGCTTGAGAGCAAGGCCATCTTGGCACCCATGCCTGCGGCGTTTCCCACCTGTCGAAAGCGGTCCAGGGGCAGCGGTGGTAACATACCAATTGTAATCGCGCTCGCTATATCTATGTATGTACCAAAAGCACCGGCGATAACTACCTTTTCTATCTCCTGCTCGTCGCGGCCCTCTGATTGCAGTAGAGCTTGAATACCTGCGCGTATGGCACCCTTGGCCAACTGTAATTCCCTTACATCACTCTGAGTGATAGTAATCGCTGGTTGCCCATCTCGCTCTTGTTCGCTAACAAGCACGAACTCGCGTTGTCCGTCGATGGTACGCACTCGCTGGTGATTGCCCATCCTTCCCCTGGTGTTTAGCACACCTGCCAGATATAGCTGGGCCATTGCATCCAGAATACCCGATCCGCAAAGGCCAGCAGGGGGGGATCCAGCGATGGTCTGATATTCAACCCTATCATCTATCAGCCGCAACCTTTCAATGGCGCCGGGTGCAGCTCTCATACCATACTTGATGTGGCCTCCTTCGAATGCGGGTCCTGAAGCACAGGAAACGCATGTAATATGACCATTGCTTACCAGTGAGACCTCTGTGTTGGTACCGATGTCTATTGCCAGTATCACGCTGTCAGATCGCCATACTTCGGTCGACAGCAACATGGCCACATGGTCAGCACCTACAAAGCCTGCTATGTTTGGAAGCAAGTGCACATGTGCACCTGTGGCTACACGGAGTCCCAAGTCACGTGTTTTAATATCTAGTGCATCACTGATGGCAGGTAAGAAAGGGGATGTCGCCAGTTGCGCAACCGGCAAGCGGAGTAACATATGATGTATGGCTGTATTACCTACAGCCACTACCTCTAGGATTTCCTCTGGTTCAGCTTCGATTGGAGCACAGAGATCAAGGATCAACTTGTTCAGTGCATCGATAAGTAACCTCTGTAGCCGCAATGCTGCGGAGGGCGATTTCATGGCATACGTTAGACGCGTGATAATGTCCTCACCGGATGCAATTTGAGGATTCATGATGCCCTGGGCAGCAAGCGTTCTACCGTTGTCCAGATCTAGAAGATAACCAGCTATCTTAGTAGTGCCGATATCAAACGCAAGCCCCAGGTTGTGTCCCGATGGAGGGCTAATAGCTATGACTTCGTCGCCACGCACTGAAGCCTGTATATTCCAATCACTGGATCGGATTTGAAGTGATAGGGTGCGCAGGGCTTCAATGTCTATAGTACAACATTTAATCCGGTGTTGATCATAGAGCATCCCTAGAGTCCGCTCGGCATCGGCTCGCAGGTCTGATAGGGACGGAGATGGCAGCTCGACTTTATAGGAATGAACTGGCGGATCCAGGTCAACAGTAATATCCAGACCCTCAACCTGTGTCCGTTGCAGTGCTGTTAAAGATTCAGGCGGAACATATACTTTGCAGTCACCAAGCGGGTAGGTCTGGCAGGCGAGGCGATAGCCATCTTTGATCTCTTGTGGTAATAGGGTGCTTTTTTCATTTTCGGTTGGTGGCGAGACCAGCCCGGTTAGTACCTGTAACTTACAGCGGTGGCATGTCCCAAGGCCACCGCACAGGCTGACTAAATCTATTTCAAGATCTTGTGCCGCTTGCAGCAGCGATCGATCAGCGGGGCAATCTCCGCATCGGTCTAAAGGCTCGAAATGAATTTTGTACAATTTCACTTCTTAGCGAGTTCGTAGGTTTTACCCGTTTGGATCATCGCCCTCAGATTCTCCGCTTTGATGACAGCGGGGAGCTCACAGCCAGAGCTCAATATAAAACCGCCGTCTCCGCCAACTTCATCGATTAGCTTTTTACAGTAAGCCTCCACCTCTTCCGGCTTCCCGATGGATAGCAGCGCGGGGTGTACATCACCACAGAGACAGGCGTGATTGCGAAGTACCTCTTTAGCAGCGAATATATCCGTAGTGCCATCGAGCGCTAGAACCACGGAGCCCCGCGGTAGTTGCTTGAAGTAGTGGATGTTTTTCCCCCAGTCTGTATCCAGGTGGAACCAGGTAACGATACCCTCGGACCACATAGCATCTACTATCTCCTTTGTATATGGCCACCAGAAGCGCTCGAATATTTTGGGGGGATAGAAGAAGCCTCCGGCGCGCTCCTCAACAACCAGCGTAATCTTGTTATCGAAGATTTTTGAACCATTGATAGTGGTCTCGATGAACTCGCTCGTTATTCTCTTTAATGCCTTCTCTGCAATGTCGGGATTGTAGTATAAGTCTTCGGTAAATTTGACCATAGAACGGCCGAGTGAGAGCCTGAAAAAAGGGTGGCACGTAAAAAGTGTGGGAGGATACATGGTAACCACCCCGCGTTTCGCCCACTCCTCCATGCCCCTGAAGAAAATAGGGAGCAACTCGTTCATTATTTTGGTAAGCTCCGCCGGCGTGATATCTAAAATGCGGAAGAGGAAGTCCTCGGTCATAAACTTCTCCCAGCCTATCTCTGCTATGATGTCGTAGTCCTCAGGCTTCAGTACTTCCTCTTCACACGCCTGGTAAGCATAGTCGTCGGGCAGGTCCATACCGGGATAAGCCAGCCTGAGCCCGAGGGCCAGTGTCATTATTGTTTTACTCATCATTATCGACTTGCCAGTGAGGCTGCCGAGGTCCAGGTCCCACCCTCCAACATCCTCGAATACCTTCAATATGGCAGCGAGTGCTTTATCTTCGTTTCTGTAGAACTCTGCATTAGTGATGCCTGTCATTCGAGCAAAGGGTGCTGCCGTTGCCAGGATAGCGATCGGGACGCGATCTGGCTTCTCTAGCTGGATGGCAGCCGAGACTCTTTCCAGGGAGTTCATCGTTTCACCGGTCATCGCTGATCTCCTTTCATCACATCGATGCAGTAGGCCACGCCCTCTGTCGCATCTGTGGTTTGAAAGTCAGCCCCCACATACTCTTTGACCGCTGGAGTAGTGACACCTCCACCGATCATTAGCTTCAACTGCTCTCTGAGGCCTGCCTCCTTTAACATAATCGCGGTCTGCTGCATACTATCGAAGGCAGTGGTTATCAGCGCTGAGAATCCGACGAAATCTGGCGTTGTCTCCTTCACCTTGTCAATTACTATATTCGGAGACACATCAACCCCCAGGTCATGCACCTCGAAGCCCTGGGCCTTGAGCATGATAGCAACGATGTCCTTACCCAGGTCGTGGATGTCGCCCTGCAGCGTGGCGAGTACAACCTTGCCCAGTGGCTTGGAGGGGTTGGCCTTGGCCAGGTATGGTTCGAGGATGGCCATCGCCCCCTTAAAAATCTCGCCGGACAGCATTAGCTCGGCGAGGAAGTACTCACCCTTCTGGTAGCGTTCGCCCACTATGGTCATGCCCCGTCGGCACTCCGCAAGGATCTGGACCGGGCTCTCGCCTCTCTCGGCTCTACTCTTCACGGCCTCAATGACTTCTTCCTTCCTAAAGTCGACAAGAGCTGCAAATAGTTCTTCTGCCATCTTGAACCCCCTTATAGGTGCAGATTATACGATGTTGATATCTGCATCGTCAATCCGTCTGGATTCACAATGCCTAGGCGCTAATTAATATGAAACCGACATAAAAGTGGTGTAGGATACTTCCTGCCGGGGGTCTGGGGGTGTCCCCCAGCTTTAAATATCCCCCAAGAATAGGGGATATAGGGGGTTGATCAAGGCTATTTCAGAAATCTTTTGTGGATAACAATGAAGAGATGTCACGCTTTGAACAAGGTGAAGGTCTCATTATGTAAAATGCGGACAATATTCTTAGGAGTAGATAATGTGGTGGATTCT
>JAIWEW010000039.1:0-9736 GCA_048632005.1 bacterium | reverse complement strand
ATCTTGGGGGACTTTTTTAAGCTGGGGGTACACCCCCAGACCCCCGGCTTTAAGTATCCTGCACCTCTTTTTCAGCGGTCTCTACATATATATTGACTTTCACCTCGCTAGGTGCTACACTCTGCACCACATTCATAAGGCTATAGATTTTCTGTCTGCTTATGAATTTCAGAGAAAGGGGGGAGTGTTATGGCTTTCAAATTTCCGTCCGACGAATGGGGCAAGGCGTTCGCTGATCAGCTCAATGCCAGCGAGGATTACGAAAGGTCGGCTAAGGACTGGGAAGGGGATTTCATCTTCGTGATCGAGCCTGATAAAGCCTATCCTGAGTCTGCCTATCTCTTCGTCGGCCTGTATCATGGCAAGTGCACCGATGCAGTGATGATCGCCAGCGAGGACGAGCGGGAGGCTCAGTTCATCATCCGTGCCCCATACACCAACTGGCGCAAGGTTATCGAAGGGAAGTTGGAACCTATCTCGGCAATAATGGTACGTAAATTAAAATTGAAGGGTGACATGATGAAAGTCATGCGCTACCCCAAGGCAGCCAAGGAGCTGGTCAACTGCGTCTCGCGTGTACCCACAGATTTCGGTGATTGACAGTAAGGACAGTGTTCGAAGGACGTAGTATGGGTATAACTGGCAATTCGCCCTTCGTTATCTATCCTCTGCCTTTCGTCAATCGTCTTTGATCTTTCATCAGAGGGAGGTAATCGCGATGTGGAATTTCGTCTCACCACGTATCGTCTTTGGTGAGGGGGCGCTGGAAGTCCTCGATGAGTTGGAGGGCCAACGCGTTCTCATTGTCACCGACGCTATGATGGTCCAACTTGGCCTGGTAGACAAGGTGAAGGCCCATCTGGATATAGCCGGCATCGAAGTGCACGTATTCGACGAGGTCGAGCCCGACCCCAGTGTGCAGACAGTACGCCGTGGAGCGCAGATCGCCATGGAGGTTGCACCCGACTGGATCGTCGGCCTGGGTGGAGGCTCACCGCTGGACGCCGCCAAGGCCATCTGGGTTCTCTACGAGCAGCCGGATATGGAGCCAGCCGCCATCAATCCCATTGCGGACCTGGTTCTGCGCCAGAAGGCACGCCTGATTACCATCCCCACCACCAGCGGCACCGGGGCCGAGGCTACCTGGGGAATCGTGCTGACCGATACCGAGGAACAGCGCAAGATGGGTTTGGGCAATCGAGAAAATACCGCCGATATCGCTATCGTTGACCCGGAGATGGCGGCGGGAATGCCCTCCCAGTTGACCGCCGACACAGGGCTGGATGCGCTGACCCACGCCATTGAAGGCTACACCTGCACCTGGCACACAGACATTACCGACGGCCTGTGCATTAACGCTGCTCGCCTTATCTTTCAGTATCTGCCCCTGGCTATGGCCGACGGTTCCGATATGGAGGCCCGAGAGAGAATGCATAATGCGGCCACCTGCGCCGGCCTGGGCTTCGGCAATGCCATGGCCTCGATGGCTCACGCGATGGGACATGTTCTCGGGGCCATATTCCATATACCCCACGGTCGCGCCGTAATTCTCTTCCTACCCTATACTATCGAGTACGCCGCCAAGGAAGATCCAGAGCGGTTTGCGGAACTGGCAACTTTCATCGGTTGTTCCAATGAGGAAGGTGAAAAAGCAGCACGGACTCTCGCAAAATACATTCGTGATCTATGCCAGAATGTAGGGAATCCAATCAAGGTTGCAGAAATGGGCATCGAGCGCAAGGCTTACGAAGCACAATTAGAAAAGCTAGTAGACGATGCCTTCAATGATACGCAGATAATCACCGCTGTCCGTGCCCCCTCCTACGAGGAACTGAGTAAGCTTTTCCTCTACGCCTACGACGGCCGATCGGTGGACTTCTAGGTATTTAGTAGGTAGCATAGTAGCATATTGCGCTTATATAGTAATGGAGAATAGGAGGTAGAAATGTTTGGAGGCCATGGGAAAATTCTGAGGGTCAATTTATCGGAGTCTAAAATTACAGAGGAGGAAATTCCTGAGGATCTATTTAACAAGTACTTGACCGGTGCCGGGCTGGCAACCCATTACCTCTATCATGAGGTTCCAAAGGGAGCTGACCCGTTAGGCCCTGAAAGCGAGCTTATCTTTATGAATGGTACCATAACGGGAGCTCAGGCTCCCAGCACCGGTAGATACAACCTGGTTTTCAAATCGCCGTTAACTGGCATCTGGGCGCAATCAAATGTAGGCGGCTTCTGGGGAGTAGACTTTAAGAAGACAGGTTTTGACGGTATTATTCTGCAGGGCATCTCTCCAGAACCTGTTTACCTTGTAATTGAGGAAGGTGGAGCTGAGCTTAGGGATGCCAAGCATTTGTGGGGTGAAAACGTCCCTCAAACTACAAGTAAGATCAAGGCGGAGCTAGGGGACAAGTTCAATGTTGCCTGTATCGGAATAGCGGGCGAGAATCAAGTTAGATATGCCAGCACCATGAGCGACATCCACCGGGCAGCAGGAAGATGCGGTGGTGGAGCTGTAATGGGCTCTAAGCGATTGAAAGCTATTGCCGTGCATGGGAAGAAGCCAGTCAATTTAGCAGATGCAACTGCGTTTGCTAAAGTAGCAAGGAAACAGTTTGAGCTGGTTGATGAGTCTTTGCTGAAAGTAGCATTGGAGACATTTGGCACAAATGCTGTTATTGACATGGTGAATGAAAAAGGTGGATTTCCTACAAGAAACTGGCAAACCGGTGTCTTTCCGGAATTAGAGGAAATAAACGCAGAAGCCCTCAGTGAAAAGGTTCTTGTAGAGTCCTGGGGATGCTTTGCCTGTCCAATTAAATGCGGGAGACAAAGTGAAATCAGGAAGGGGAAATATAAAGGCGAGAAGGGCGGTGGGCCGGAGTACGAAAGCGTGGGGACCCTCGGTGGTCAGTGCCAGGTCACCGATATGGAAGCGATTACACAGGCGCATTATCTGTGCGATGTTTATGGCCTCGATACGATCTCGGCAGGAAGTACGATTGCTTTCGCTATGGAATGCTATGAGAAGGGAATACTGACTAAATCGGATACAGATGGATTGGAGCTTAAATTTGGTGACGCTGACGTTGTAGTAGAGCTAATACACAAGATAGCCAAGAGAGAGGGTATAGGTGATCTCCTGGCTGAAGGAACGAGAAGGATGTCCCAGAAGTTGGGCAAGGGAAGTGAAAAATTTGCCATGCATGTTAAGGGTTTGGAGCTTCCAGCCTATGACTCCAGAGCCGTTCAAATAACGGGGCTAGCATATGCAGTTGCCAATAGAGGTGGTGACCATGTTACAGGATATATACAGGGCCCGGCTTTTTTTGATATGCCGTTCCTATGTATTCCGGATAGTAAGATTGAGGATTCATTGGTGGCCGATCCCAGTGAGGTCCACATTCTCGTGGATCTAGAGAATGTCATGTGTGCTCTCGATACGCTTGGGGCGTGCAAGTTCATGGGATTCTGTGTAGATTCAGATGAGTGGGTTGAACTGGTAGAACACTGTATCGGTCGCAAATTCACGTATGATGATATGGTGACGCTTGGCGAGAGGGCCTATAACCTTGCCCGTGTCTTCAGTATAAGAGAAGGACTGACCAGAGCCGACGATACGCTACCCCCTCGATTATTAGAAGATCCACTACCGGAGGGTCCGGCAGAAGGTAAGGTGAATGAAAATTTGACAGAGATGCTGGATAAATATTACGAGCTACGTGGATGGGATAAGGCTACGGGGAAACCCACCCCCGCAAAATTAGAAGAATTAGGGTTAGCAGAGTATATTCCTGACATCTGGTGAAACTAGAAGGGAAATGTCGTGGCAGAAAAGATAAAGGGAAGCGACAAGCCCTGGCTTAAGAATTATAAGCTTGGGCCGTATCCGTTGAAAAAGACCCTGGAGCCGTATGACAAAATTCCGGTGTATACGTTACTGGATGTTTCAGCAGAGGCATATCCTAATCAGGTGGCCATTGACTACCTTGGAAAGAAAATAAGGTACAGCGAACTGAGGGAATATGTAGACCGGCTGGCAAATGCTCTTGCAGGGTTGGGGGTAAAGAAAGGTGACAAAGTAGCAACAATTCTCCCGAATTGCCCACAATTTATCATATCCGATTTTGCAGTATCGAAAACGGGTGCTGCACTTGTTCCCTGTAGCACACTTCACAGGGTTCATGACCTGGAATACGAGATAGGCGAATCAGGGGCGGATACGGTGATTTGCTCGGATGAAGCGCTTGATGTGGTCAATTCAATAAAAGATAAAATAAAACTCAGGAACATAATCGTTACATCACCCATGGATTACTCTACAGAGGAGCCCGAAGTAAAAGAAGTACCGGGTGCCCATCAGTTCAAAGACCTCATAGATAAGCATGAACCGAACCCTCCACAAGTTGATATCGATCCAGAGGAGGACCTGGCCTATCTTTCCTTCACCGGAGGTGCCACGGGAGTACCAAAAGGCGTCATGTTAACCCATTACAATAAGGCCTGCACTATAAGGCAAATGACATGGATGCTTGAACCTTTATGGCGAGGGATTAAGGGAAAGGCTGCCGGAGAAATCGTTGTTCCCTTATTCCACACATACGGACATACGGCGGTGCTATGTTGCATTGCCTTAGGCCTGAGAATCTTCCTGGTTTCCGACCCCAGGGATACGGATCAAGCCATAACTATTATGAAGGAACATCGCCCCCTGGTAATTTTCGTCGTTCCTACTCATCTAATGAGGATAGCTGAGAAAAAAGTGGGCAGGCTGCCCGTTCTCCTCTTGTCTGCTGCCGCTCCACTTCCAGAAGGGATTTTTGATACCATCAGGAAAGAAATTCAAATGCCGGTAACGGAGGCTTACGGTTTAACCGAGTGTGGTTTTAGTCATGCAAATCTTACCACTTTTTCCAAAATAACCGGTTTCGCTGCCAAGGTAACGCTGGGCATAGGGCTGCCCGTGCCCGATACAGAGGTGAAGATAATAGACATAGAAACTGGTGAAGAGCTTGGTGCAGGTGAGAGCGGCGAAATAGTCATTCGCGGCCCACAGAATATGAAGGGGTACTGGCCTACGCCCGGCAGTGGCCTTGACGCCGATGGCTGGCTTCACACCGGTGATATCGGGAAAATGGATGAGAATGGGTACTTTGTCCTTGAAGATCGTATCAAGGATATGGCAAATATCTCAGGATACAAAGTCTATACGACGGAAGTTGACGAAGTATTATTTAAATATCCCGGGGTGGCTATGGCTGCAGCAGTGGGTATCCCGGATCCCGAACGCCCGGGGAGCGAGAGGATAAAGGTTTTCATAAAACCAAAGGACGAATACAAAGGTAAGCTCACTGCCGATGAGATTATCGCGTATTGCAAGGAGAAGCTCCCAGCCATTGCCGTACCCAAATCTGTAGAGTTCAGGGATGATCTACCGTTAACTGTAACGGAGAAAATATTCAAAAGGGTACTGAGAGAGGAAGAAATCAAGAAAATGAAGGAGCAAGGGTTGCTTAAGTAGTGCAAAGCCCTGATATTCCCAGGTAAATACCTTGTCATTTTCAAGCATCCAAGCAATATTGGCTTGATACATGATCCACTGAAGCAGCCTGACGATGGATAGACCCAAAGAATGTTTTCGATGTTAGGATGCTCCCATCGAGAGCATTAACAAGGATAGATGGAAACCGATAAATAGCCTGCCTGAAGGAACATGTTTGAAATACTGGGAGAATGCTGAAATAGTATTGATCAACCCCCTATATCCCCCAGTCTTGGGGGACTTTTAAAGCTGGGGTACACCCCCAGACCCCCGGCAGGAAGTATTCTGCACCTCTTTTTCAGCAGTCTCACGGGTTTAGCCGCAGTATTATACAAATAAGGAGGCGATATGGCTCACCACAAATTAACAGGTGGAGACCTAACGGAGGCTGGACGACTTCAAATTCCACTGACGAGTTTCTATATAGGAATCGAACCCCATGTAATAAGACTATTGGATAAAACAACGCGGTTCTTCATCAAAGTTAAAGGAAGGCCGGTTTTAGCAATATTGTCACGCCTTCTTGGCCGTTTGCTCCCCACCGGCGAAGTGATTACTTATCAACAAGCGACAGATTTCATAGATGCAATATCTGTACTTGAAAATACCGAGATCACCGTGGGTCCCTGTATATGTCAGAAAGCTCTAGGCAAGAGGAACGGAACCTATATGAAGGACATCTTCGTCCTATATGGTGCCGAGGCACTCAGAAGAGCCGACGATGACCACAGGGACCTGACTCCAGAGGAAGCGAAAGCGCTCATCCACGATCTACGCGAAGAGGGACTGGTGCCATCCTTTTTTGCCTGTATGCACTCAAAGGGATGGGCATATGTTCTATGCCACTGTGAAAAGGAGATATGCTTTCCAATGAGAGCCCATCTGGCTGCGGGGGGGGTCTTCAGCCCCGGGACTGATATAGTCACGCTTGACAAGGATAAGTGTACTGGTTGTGGTATATGTGTTGATAGTTGCCATTTTGGCGCCAATAGCATGGTGAACGGGACAAGCGCGGTCAACCTTGCCAAATGTTATGGCTGCGGGCTCTGTATATCATCCTGCACCGGCGAGGCAAGGAAAATGATTAAAAGGGAAGACTACCGAAACCAGTATTACCCAATAGAGCTAGTAAGTAAGGGGTCCATATCCACTGTTGCTTCATAAGCCTATCAAATATGTGATCCACCTCCTCAATAATCGATCATTGTCACGAATCGAGAATACCCCCAATGCACTCCAGTGAGTCCATAAAAAGGAAGTATCATGACCAAGTCAGTA
The DNA here is from genome assembly GCA_048632005.1 of bacterium. Taxonomy (GTDB): domain Bacteria; phylum Chloroflexota; class Dehalococcoidia; order E44-bin15; family E44-bin15; genus JAAXQM01. The sequence goes on along the minus strand of JAIWEW010000039.1, from coordinate 2,916 downwards.
AAGAAGCTTGATTCGGATGTTGTAGTAGTTGGCGCTGGACCAGGAGGATGTACGGTAGCCAAGGAACTGTCTCAACGAGGGAAAAAGGTAATCCTCATTGAAAAAGGTGGTACCAGGGAACGCTTTATTGGCAACCGACTCGATACTCTCTTCCGTGTAGAAAAAGAATGGAATGTTGGACTATTTCTCAGGAGAACCGTAGAGGGCGACAATCTGACACTGGCTCACGGCGTTGGAGGTGGAACCCATGTATATCTTGGTTCAGCGTTCTCTCCGGACATCGACTACTGGAAAAGTTACAACGTGGATATCCCTCCAGAACTTGTGGATGAGGCAGTAAGGGAATGCTGGGTCAGCCTACCACCCAGTGAATTCATTGGGCCAGGGACCAGGCGCATTTGGGAGGCGGCCAACGAATTAGGTATGCAATGGGAACCACTACATCGGCATGTTGATTTTAATAAATGCAGGGTAGGTTGTGAGGAATGTATGAACTGTCCCCACAAAGCCAAGTGGACAGCAAAGATTTTCGCTATGGAGGCTGTGGAACGGGGAGCTACCTTACTTACACATGTCAAGGTCAGAGAGGCAATCATCGAAAACGGTGTTGCTGTAGGAGTTAGAGCTGTCGGGCGAGGCGGCCAAATATATGAAATTACAGCCAAAGTGGTCGTATGCAGTGCGGGTGGCGTCCACACAGCAGAAATTTTACAGAGGTGCGGGCTCCAAGAAGCGGGGAGTTGGTTTACAGGAGACCCGACAAACTTTAGCTTCGGTTTCGTGAAAGAGGGCAGGGGTAACGGGTTTGAGCACCCTATGACCGTTGGTTATCATGACAAGAAGAATGGAGTTCTGTTCTCAGCAATGCTCGAGCCTTATATTACATGGCACCTGCAGTTTATACAAGATGAGCATCTCCGTGCTCTAAAAAATCTGCTTCGCTTTCGCAAGGCCCTTGGTTTATTCGCCAAGGTTTCAGATGAAGGAACCGGTCAGGTAACTCCCGACGGTAAAGTATCCAAAACCTTCACCCAGCGAGATTGGGATCGAATTAAATACGGCCGTGATACGGCGGAGAGAATTTTAGTGAAAGCGGGGTGTGATCCCAATGACCTCCACCATACTGGTATCACCCTTACTCATCCTGCTGGAACAGTACGGATCGGGAAATTAGTCGATACCAATCTGGAGAGTCCTATAAAAAACCTGTATTGTTGTGATACTAGCGTCCTTCCTGAAGCGGGAGGGATTCCTCCTGCTATGACTATTGTTGTACTGGGAAAGCGTCTCGCTCGACATCTACAGACTATTTCATAGAGTTTCAAACGAAAAAGAAGGGCAGGATACTTCCTGCCGGGGGTCTGGGGGTGTCCCCCAGATATAAAAATCCCCCAAGACTGGGGGATTAGGGGGTTGATAAAGACTATTTCAGCAGTCTCCCTAAGTAAATGAAACTATTGTCTTCACAGCCTTGTGAGCCTGTTTATTTAAATTAACCTCAATCATCCCCCGGTAGTCTTCGAGAGAAAATTCATGGGTTACCATTGGCTCGACATGTATCTTTTTACTCTTTACATAATCTATCGCCATCTCAAAAATGTGTTTTCTTTCACCTTGCACAGTAGTATAGCCATAGCAATAGACACCCTTTATGGTCTGGAGTTTCAGCCAAAGGGGTGTGAGATCGGTCATTGCCTCCTTTCCAATCCCAACCACACTAAGTACACCCTCTATTCGCAGACACCTCAAACTGGTGTTAAGCGTCTCGGTATTTGCTACAGTATCAAATATCTTTGAAAATCCACCCATGAGGATGTCTTTGCCTATCATGGGTTTATATGCTTTAGCTCCGGTGATTTTCTCGGTGTGATGCACGATCATACTATCAGTTATTATGTTATTAGCACCTACTTCAGATACCAGTTTAGCATGGAATGTCGAGGGCTCAGCAACAGTAATGGAACAGCCGATATCGAAGGCGCGTATTGCCTGAACAATAAGGTTGCCTATCACGCCACCACCGATAATAAGAACCTCATCGTCCTCGCTGGGTGTATTATCAATCACTGCCTGTAGGGCAACCGCAACCGGCTCTATCATCGCTCCTTCCTTAGGGGACATTTCCTGCGGCAATTTAAAAACCTGGTCTTTATGCGCCACAAGGTATGGCGCAAAGCCTCCGCCTATATCACGACAAACACCTGCCAACAGGCCAGGGGCGAGATTGCCCTCAGCAAAGTTTTCGCAGTTGCCCGGTCTATCCATCTGACAACTTCTACATACAGGCTCAATCCCTCTTATAGAGCAGCTAAGATACGGGGCCACAGTAACCACATCTCCTACCTTTATTCCAGCGACATTATTTCCAACTTCTACAATCACTCCGCAAAGCTCGTGGCCCATGGTGCATGGAAATGAAGTGAAGGGAGTTGCCGTTGGGGAATCACGTAACAGAATGAGATTTATATCGCTTCCACAAAACCCGCAAGTAAGTGTCCTGATCTTTACCCAGTCAGAGGATGGCAATGCTGGCTCCGGGACATCGACAAGACGTACCGTGGCAAACGGTCCGTAGTAGTACAGTCGCTGGCTTATGCTCCCCAGAACCTTTAACGCGGCAAATTGTGGTACCGAAACGGAAAATTGAAGGGCCTTCATACTATCTGAGACTGTTGCAATAGTCTCAATCAACCCCCTAATCCCCTAAACTTGGGGGGCTTTTAAAGCTGGGGGACACCCCCAGACTAATGGCCCCGATATAATCGGGGCACATCTTTCTCAGCAATATCTTCTAATCCCGCTAGGGCTTTTCACTAAATACTACCCCCGGTCAAGCCCTTCTCCCCACACACTATCCAGTATCACCAAATCCGGCGGGACCAAGTGAATATCGACATCTACAATCACATCCAGCAC
>JAIWEW010000038.1:0-9766 GCA_048632005.1 bacterium | reverse complement strand
GGGGACTTTTTGAAGCTGGGGGACACCCCCAGACCCCCGGCATGAAGTATCCTGCACCTCTTTTTCAGCGGCCTCATCATAACACGAAGGTAATTAGCCATAATACCATGGAGGTAAAAAGTAGGTCAACGGGCACTGGGAACCTTAACACGTAGATCGAAAGAGAAGCTTGCCCGCCTCGTACCGTACCTGTCATTGCCCGACTCGATCGGGCAATCTAGAAGAGAATGCTGAAATAGTCTTGATCAACCCCCTAATCCCCCAATCTTGGGGGACTTTTTAAAGCTGGGGGACACCCCCAGACCCCCGGCAGGAAGTATCCTGCACCTCTTTTTTATCAGTCTGTTAAATTGCTTGCCGGCTGCACCGTAGATAAGCAGCGATCGTATTCATATACGCTGGATGCCATATAACAGCTGGCGAACTTCTACATGCCCAGGATGCCTCTACTTGGATTATTATACCATCCTATATTGCCTGAGTATTCTCCCTATGATATAGTTCCCCTATGAAAACTATCACCGGCGGCACTATTACATCACCGAAGGGCTTCCTCGCCGGCGCGACCCGTGCCGGAATAAAGACCAGCGGCGGGTTCGACATGGGCATACTCTACTCGGAGGTGTCCTGCGTGGCTGCCGGGCTATTCACCACCAACAGGATAAAGGCTGCCCCGGTACTCTGGTGCCAGGAGCATATCGCAGGCGGGAAGGCGCAGGCAATCGTGGCGAATGCGGGCTGTGCCAATGCCTGCACCGGCGAGCGCGGGCTTGAGGATGCCGCCGAGATGGCGAGCCTGGCGGCAAAGCGTCTGGGGATTGCACGTCAGGATGTGCTCGTTGCCAGCACCGGCGTCATTGGGGAGCCGCTTCCTATCGGGCTTATCGGAGCAAACATGGAAAATGTTGCCCTTTCCAAAGAGGGCGGTCATGAGCTGGCGCAGGCTATCATGACCACCGATACCCATGCAAAGGAAGTAGCAATTACCGCCGGGGGTGGTGAATTCACTATCGGGGGCATTGCCAAGGGGTCGGGGATGATCCATCCAAACATGGCAACCCTGCTCTGCTTCCTTGCTACCGATGCCGCCATCGATGCTCATTTCCTGGAAAAGGCGCTTAGAGAGGCGGTGGATGTCTCATTCAATATGGTTACTGTCGATGGGGATACCAGCCCCAATGATATGGTATTGATCCTTGCCAATGGGATGGCGGGGAGCATTAACGAGGGTACTGGAGACGCAGAGGATTTTCAGGCAGTGCTGACGGAGGTCTGCACCTATCTTGCACGGCGTATTGCCAGCGATGGTGAAGGTGCAACCAGGCTCATTGAGGTTACCGTTGACGGGGCGCTGACTGTCGCTGATGCCCGGCTGGCGGCGCGCACCATAGCCGGGTCCCCACTGGTGAAGACGGCGGTTCATGGATGCGACCCCAACTGGGGACGGATCGTCGCCGCCCTAGGCTATAGCGGTGCCGAGATCGACGGGGCAAGGATAGACCTTTTCCTGAAAAACATACGCCTCGTAGCAGGGGGCTCGCCTCATCCCTTCGATGAGGAAGAGGTACGGGTGGTGATGGGGGGGGCTGAAGTGCCCATCAGGGTGTGCCTCAATCTCGGGGACTGCGCGGCGACTGCCTGGGGCTGCGACCTATCGGCGGAATATGTTACCATAAACAGCGAGTATACGACCTGAGTGGAAGCTCACGGGCGATCATGAGTAGTCGGGAAAATGAAAAAACCCATCGTAGTTAAAATCGGCGGCAGCACCTTCGGCAGCGGCGAAACCGTCATAGAGGACCTGGTCACCCTCCAGAAGGAGGGTAAAAGCCTGGTGGTGCTTCACGGCGGTGCCAATGTATTGACCGAGTGGCTGTCGCAGCTGGGCATCGCTACCAGGATAGTCGATGGGCTGAGGGCAACGCCGGACGTCCAGACGCTTCAGGTAGTGGTCGGGGTGCTCTGCGGCACGGTCAATAAGGAGCTTGTGGCCGCCATTCAGTCGCGGGGTGGGCGGGCGATGGGCCTAAGCGGCATCGACGGTCGCCTCATCGAGGCAAAGGTCAAGAGTGAGGAGCTCGGTCTTGTAGGAGAGGTAGTGAAGATTAACCCCGAGCCTATCCAGATCCTGCTGAAGGAGGGATATATTCCCATAGTGGCCCCATTGGGATTTGGGATCGATAAAGAGATGATACTTAATGTCAATGCTGACTCCGCTGCCGGTGCAATTGCCGCCGCCCTTCAGGCGGAGCGGCTGATCCTGCTCACCGATGTCGCCGGTGTTATGGACAGCTCGAAGAAGCTGCTGTCCCGCCTCTCGTCCGGCGAGGCGCGCGAGCTCATCGACTCCGGCATTGCTGCCGGCGGGATGATCCCCAAGCTGGAGGCGTGCCTGACTGCCCTGGCCACCGTACCGGTAACCCAGATCATCGATGGCCGGTCGCCTCATGCGCTGGTCGAGGCGATAGCGGGAACAGGAAGCGGGACGACGATTGCCTGAGAGGAAGAAACGATGAGCGACTGGCAGAAACTGGAGCGAAAATACCTGATGAACACTTACAAGCGTATGCCAGTGACACTGGTACGCGGAGAGGGGGCGAGGGTCTGGGACGATGGGGGGAAGGAGTATATCGATTTTGTCGCTGGCGTGGCGGTGAATGCCCTTGGCCACGCGCACCCTGCAATAGTAAATGCCGTATCCGAGCAGGCACGCATTCTGATTCATACATCAAATTATTTTTATACGGTGCCCCAGATACAACTGGCGGAGCTGCTTATCGAGAACAGCTGCTTTGACAAGGTCTTCTTTTGCAATAGCGGTGCCGAGGCCGCTGAAGGGGCGGTAAAGCTTGCCCGCAGGTATGGCAAGCTTCACTTGAATGGTGCTTATGAGGTAATTACGGCAACGAACTCGTTTCATGGCCGCACCCTGGCGATGGTCGCTGCCACCGGCCAGCCTAAGCTTCAGGAGCCCTATACCCCGCTGCCTGAAGGCTTCATCAACGTGGAGTATGATAATATCGATGCTATAAAAAAAGCATCAGGGCGAAAAACCTGCGCCGTGATGCTTGAGGCTATTCAGGGAGAAGGAGGGGTCAACGTTCCACATGAAGGTTATCTGAAAGAGGTGCGCTCCTGGTGCGATGAACAGGGTATCCTGCTCATCCTGGACGAGATTCAAACCGGGATGGGACGAACAGGGATGCTCTTTGCATACCAGCACTATGGCATTGAGCCGGACATTATACCCCTGGCCAAGGGGCTGGGAGGCGGTGTTCCGATCGGTGCCTTCCTGGCAAAGGAGAAGGCCTCCGTCTTTGGCCCCGGGGACCATGGCTCCACCTTTGGTGGCAACCCACTCGCCTGCTCCGCGGGATACGCTACATTGAAGTATATTCTGGAGCATAATGTCGTGGAGAACTGTCAACAGGTAGGGGATTATTTACAGGCCAGCCTTGAACGATTAAAAGCGAGGTTTGAAAGTGTCGTTGAGGTCAGGGGTCGGGGACTTCTGCTGGCCCTGGAGCTATCCGGCGACATCGCCGATAGTGTGGTGAAAGAGTGCCTTGAAGATGGCTTGCTGCTCAATGCGGTTAAGCCAAGTGCCGTTCGCTTCATGCCCCCGCTGATTATAGGCGAGCGCGATGTGGATGAGGCTATGGGCATCCTGGAGAGGGTGCTAGCCCGGGTGGGTAAGGATACGGCCAAATCGCCACAGCCCAAGTAGGGATTCTGGGTTATGAGCCGTGACGGTTAAAAGTAGTGTTACCCGATACGGAAAATTTAGTCGTGAAAACATGTGGTAGAAGTCATGGTGTGTAAGTTCGAAAAAGAATGTGAGGTTAAAAATGGCAGATAAGGTAGTGCTCGCTTATAGTGGCGGACTTGATACGTCGGTGGCCATCAGGTGGCTCATGGAAAATTATCACATGGATGTCATCGCCCTCATGGTGAATATGGGAAGCGAGCGGGACCTGCCCGCTATCCAGCAGAAGGCGCTTAACACAGGGGCAGTGAAGTCCCTGGTTGTCGATGCCCGCGGGCTTTTTGTCAAGCACTTCGTTTTTCCCGCTCTGAAAGCAGGTGCTCTCTATGAGGGGCAGTATCCGCTGGCGACGGCATTGGCTCGCCCCCTCATCGTAAAACTGATGGTGGATGCTGCCAAGGAGGAGGGCGCTGTGGCGGTGGCTCACGGCTGCACCGGGAAGGGGAACGACCAGGTGAGGTTCGACGTGAGCGTTTTCGCACTTGCCCCTCACCTGAAGATCATTGCCCCGGCCCGGGAGTGGGGGATGACCAGGGAGGAGGAAATCGCCTATGCAAAGAAACACGATATCCCCATCTCTGCCGGGAGCGTATATTCCGTAGATGTGAACCTGTGGGGGAGAAGCATCGAGTGTGGGGTTCTCGAAGACCCCTGGGCCGAGCCCCCGGAGGAGATCTTCGCCCTGACTCGCTCTTCACAGGCTGCTCCGGACAAGCCCTCTTATGTGGAGATCGGCTTCGAGCGGGGGGTACCGGTAAGCCTTGATGGGAAAAACCTGGATGGCGTCTCATTGATCCAGCAGCTAACCGAGCTGGCCGGCGAGCATGGTGTGGGACGCATCGACCACGTGGAGAATCGGCTGGTGGGCATAAAGTCGCGGGAGATTTACGAGGCGCCTGCAGCTACGGTATTGCTTATCGCTCATAAAGCCCTGGAAGCGATGACCCTCTCCAAAGAGCAACTGCGTTTTAAAGAGAGGGTGGCACTGGAGTATGCCGACCTTGTTTATAATGGGCTGTGGTTCACCGCATATCATCAGGACCTCGCTGCCTATGTCGAAAGCTCGCAGCGTCATGTCACCGGCACGGTGCGGGTGAAGCTATTAAAGGGGAAAGCGACGGTTGTGGGGCGTAAATCGCCCAAGTCGCTTTACAGCTTCGGTCTGGCTACTTACGAAGAGGGCGATGAGTTCGACCAGAGCGCTTCGGTGGGATTCATCCACATCTGGGGGCTGCCGATGAAGACCCAGGCCCTGGTTCAGGGGGTGGAGCAACCGGGAGGGGCGGGGGAGTAGTAGGAGAGAGCGAAAAGAGGGAGGGGAAATGAACCCTATGCGCGACCGTTTCAATAAGGATGTAGATAAGTCGGTAGAAAAGTATACGTCATCCATCTCCTACGATAAGCGCCTGTACAAGCAGGACATCGCCGGCTCCATTGCCCACGCCAGAATGCTGGCAAAGCAGGGCATCATCTCGGATAAGGACGCCGAGCGTATCGTTATGGCGCTCACCTCCATTCGCGAGGAGATCGAGAGCGGCTCTCTCGCTCTGCGCGATGACCTGGAAGATATACATATGAATATCGAGGCTCGATTGATCGAGAAGATTGGGGATGTAGGTCGGAAATTGCATACCGCCCGCTCCCGCAATGACCAGGTTGCCCTCGACATGCGCCTCTTCGTAAAAGAGGCTATTTCACAGACTATAGCGGGGCTCCAAGGATTACAAAGCGCTCTTCTCGATGTTGCGGAGGCGAACAGGGACGAAATCATACCGGGTTATACCCACCTGCAGCGGGCGCAGCCGGTGCTTTTCGCCCATCACTTGCTGGCCTATTTCGAGATGCTCCAGCGCGATGTGGAGCGGTTCCGTGACTCCCTCAAGCGCACTGATGTCCTGCCACTGGGGAGCGGTGCGCTGGCCGGCGTGCCCTATCCCATCGATCGCGATTTTCTGGCCAGGGAGCTGGGATTCAGCCGGATAAGCCAGAACAGCATGGATGCTGTCTCCGACCGCGACTTCATTATCGAGTTCCAGGCTGCGGCAAGCATTACGATGATGCACCTGTCGCGCCTCGCTGAGGAGCTCGTTCTCTGGTCCTCGCAGGAGTTCGGGTTTATCGAGCTTGATGATTCCTATACTACTGGCTCAAGTATCATGCCACAGAAGAAGAACCCGGATGTAGCCGAGCTGGCGCGGGGCAAGACGGGCCGCGTTTACGGCAACCTGATGGCGATGCTGACCATAATGAAGGCCCTGCCACTGACCTATAACCGCGATATGCAGGAGGATAAAGAGGGATTCTTCGATACCGTGGACACCCTTCTTTTCACCATGGAGGTATTTACCGGGATGGTGGCTACACTAACGGTAAAGGGTAAGGTAACTCGCCATGCTGCCGATGGGGGCTATATGCTGGCCACCGACCTGGCAGACTACCTGGTGGGTAAAGGAGTACCCTTCCGTGAAGCACATGTCATAATGGGCCGATTGGTTCAATATTCGGTAGAGAAGGGAAAGACATTTAGGGATTTGAGCCTTAGTGAGTATAAAAGCTCCTCACAGCTCTTCGAAGAAGACGTGTACAACGTCACTGCTGAGACCTCCATCGCAGCACGGAATGTCCCCGGCGGCACCGCCCCGGAGCAGATAGCGCAACAACTGGGCAGGGCGAGAAAAATTGTCCAGGGCGGAGATGGCTAGCAGAGAGATCAAGATAGCCCCCTCCATACTCTCCGCTGATTTCGCCCGCCTCGGCGAGCAGGTTGCTGAAGTGACTGCAGCGGGCGCTAACTATATCCACATCGACGTCATGGACGGGCACTTCGTTCCCCAGATAACCATCGGCCCTCCGGTAGTGGCAGCAATTCGTCCCTGTACAAATTTGACCCTCGATGTACACCTGATGATCGAGAGACCGGAGCGTCAGCTTGAGCAGTTCGCCCGGGCGGGGGCGGACATCCTCACCGTGCACGCTGAGGCTTGCCCCGATCTCCATAAAGTAGTGGAACAAATTAAGGGGCTCGGGGTCAGGGCGGGGGTGTCTCTCAACCCGGCGACCCCGCTCGCCATGATCGATGAGATTCTTCCCGCCATCGATCTGGCGCTCATGATGACAGTCAACCCCGGATTTGCCGGGCAGGCCTTCATCGAGGAGGTTGTAGATAAGATCGCCCGTCTCAGGCGTATACTGGATGAGAGGGGATTGGCCTGCGAGCTGGAGGTCGATGGGGGCATCTCGGCCCAAACGGCGCCCGCAGCGGTCAGGGCAGGAGCGCAGGTGCTGGTGGCGGGTTCGGCGATCTTCAACCGCCGGGAAAGCGTGGGAGATGCGATTGCCAGGCTCAGGGCGAGCCTTGGCGGGTTAACTGACTAGCTTATATTGAGTCCTCAGGCACCTGGTGCAGATATTGACCCGCACCTTTTTGCCATCGAGTACTAGCGTCTTCTTCTGGCTATTAACACTCCATTGCCGATTGGTACGCCGCTTGGAGTGGCTAACATTGTGCCCGAACTGAGGTGTCTTACCACATACATCACATTTCCCCGGCATCACATCCCCTTTGACCGAATAATAATTTTACAGTAGAATTGACCAAATAAGGATACCATATATAGGTGCTTTTCGCAACAAGGAACATGATGAGGGTAATAGATGCCTGTAGCGGGCAAGAGCTGGTCGAGATGTTTGGTAGTGCCACGTTGTGGCTGGAGAGAAATGCCGACCAGATAAACTCCCTCAACGTCTTTCCCGTGCCTGATGGCGATACGGGAATAAACATGCTCCTCACCATGCGCTCAGCGGTGGAAGAGGCATCCCGCTCCACAGATAAGAGTGCCTCTGCGGTAGTTCGCGCCATAGCCCACGGTGCCCTCATGGGAGCACGCGGCAACAGCGGGGTAATCCTTTCCCAGATCCTGCGCGGCCTGGCCACTACTATTGACGAGAAGGATCGTCTAGAGGGGAGCGACCTGGTAGCGGGATTATTGGCAGGCTCTTCGCTTGCCTATAAAGCGGTGAGCCGCCCTGTAGAGGGGACTATACTCACGGTGATCAGGGAGGCCTCCGCTGCGGCTCAGGGGGTTTCCACCACCAACGACCTGTCTACGATCATGGAGGCCACAGCCAGCGCTGCGAGGGATACAGTAGCCAGAACTCCAACACTGCTTGATGTGCTCCGGGAGGCCGGGGTTGTGGATGCCGGAGGATTGGGGCTGTATGTGATCTTCGAAGGGTTTTTACGCTACCTGCGGGGCGAGACGGATGAATTTGAAATCCCAGCACCGATCTTTGACGCACACGTTGGGGCTGGTATCTCCGCCGCCGAGCAAACTTACGGCTATTGCACAGAGTTTATCATCGAGGGCAGGAATCTCAACCCGAACCAGGTTAGAGAGCGTCTGGAGTCTATGGGGCAGTCCGTACTGGTGGTGGAGGACGAGAATTTGGTGAGGGTCCATGTCCACACCTTAGACCCCGGAGCCGCCCTTAGCTACGCCACTTCAATAGGCACGTTACGCCAGGTGAAAGTGCAAAACATGGATGAGCAGCATGAGGAGTTTGTCGCTCATGAGAAACCGCCCCGGATCGGGATCGCCACCGTGGCAGTGGTTTCAGGTGAGGGGATGGAGGACGTATTTCGAAGCCTGGGGGTCACCGCCGTAGCTGCGGGCGGACAGACAATGAATCCCTCAACGGAGGAGCTTCTCAAGGCGGTGGAATCGGTGCCCTCGGACAAGGTGATTCTCCTGCCTAATAATCCCAATATAGTGCTTGCAGCAGAGCAGGCGTGTACACTGAGCGCAAAAAGTTTGGCAATAGTGCCTGCAGAAACCATCCCCCAGGGCATAGCTGCGCTCCTCGCCTTCAATAACGAGGCAGATCTCGAAGCAAATGTCGCGGCCATGAAAGATGCAATGTCGGCGGTACGTACGGTGGAGGTAACCAGGGCGGTGCGCTCCGCAAAGTTCGGTGACCATGTCATAAAAAAGGGGCAGGCTATCGCCTTCCTCGATGGGGAGCTGGCAGGAGTGGGTGATCACATTCCCCGGTTGGTTAATGAGGTTATTTCCCAAATCGAGCTATCGCAGTGCGAGGTCGTTACCGTCTACTATGGTGCCGATACCGGGAGCGCTGAGGCACAGGCTATTGCTGAAGCGCTGCGTCGGGAACATCCCCACCTTAATGTGGAAGCGATCCACTCAGGTCAACCCCACTATAACTACATCATTTCCGTAGAGTAATGCCCATGGATTTAGCCACGCTTCGAAAGATCTTAGAGCTGGAACGAAGCAAAGGCTATGGGGATAGTGCCGTGCTCGGGGGACTGGATCGCTACCTTCAACGCTGGGCCAGTGAGCTTCCCCAACACGTACTCCCTACTAGCTATGCGAGTTTGGACATCGGACAGCGGGTGGAATGGGTGGAAGGCATGCTGCGCTCACTGGACAGAAAGAAAGTTAAGGCTCGAAGCGGGCCAGTCCGTAGCACGAATAAAGTTAAGGCTCAAAGCGGGCCAGTCCGCAGCGAAAAAAAAGTGGAAGTAAACGAAAACCTGGATGCGCCGATCGACACCATAAAAGGGCTCAGTGACAAGATGTCCCCGAAGTTCCGCAGGCTGGGTGTCGAGACTGTGCGCGATATGCTCTACTTCTTTCCCCGGCGCCACATCGATTACAGCAAGCGTAAAACCATTGCCGAGCTCGGGATCGGCGATGAGCAGACCGTCATCGCCACGGTTTGGCAGGCACAGGAGGCCATCCTCGGAGGGCGGCGTTCCACCGAAGCCATCGTGGGCGATGAGAGCGGCAACATGAGGGTAGTGTGGTTCAATCAACCGTATCTTTCCAGGCAATTGCGCACTAACTCGCAACTGGTATTGAGCGGCAAGGTGAGCCTGTTTAAGGGAGTAAAGGTTTTCCAGTCGCCGCAATATGAGTTATTGGCGAGCGAGGATTTGACACATACCGGACGGCTTATCCCGCTCTATCCACTCACCAG
>JAIWEW010000037.1:0-9911 GCA_048632005.1 bacterium | reverse complement strand
TTGGGGGGCTTTTTTAAGCTGGGGGATACCCCCAGACCCCCGGCAGGAAGTATCCTGCACCTCTTTTTCAGCATTCTCGCTATATATAACGAGTGCAAGAGCTAGTAATGTCTTCTTCATCGGTTTATAATAACCGCCGAGGGTATTGCTTTCCATTCGCTCCGATATAAAAAGCTGCCTACCGATGTTGAAGCGATTGTTCAAAGAACGCTGGTTATGAGCAAGAAGCTGGATATAGATAAGCTGAAAGCGAAGACGGCTGAGGGGGTAGATGCTCAGCGCGAGGAACTTATTGAGCTGAGCCGCAGGATTCACCAAAATCCAGAGCTCGGTTTTCAGGAAGTTAAGGCATCCGGTTGGCTTACGGAATACCTGCAGGGAAACGGTTTTCAGCTCGAAAAGGGGATTTGTCAGCTGGCCACCGCTTTTCGCGGAAGCTTTGGATCGGGTAAACCAGTCATCGCCCTTCTAGCCGAATACGACGCCCTGCCAGAAGTTGGACACGCCTGCGGCCACAACATAATCGGTACCGCTGCAGTGGGCGCCGCTGTTGCTTTAAGGAATGCAATCGACGAGGTGGGGGGTAGCGTGGTCGTTATCGGCACCCCCGCCGAGGAGCTTTATGGGGGCAAGGCGATCATGGCCGAGCGGGGCGCCTTTACAGACATAGATGCCGCCATGATCGTGCACCCCAGCATTGTGGACATGGCAAGCATCCAAGCCCTGGCCTGTGTCGGTCTGGAGGTGGAGTTCAGGGGTAAAGCTGCCCACGCCGCCGCCTTTCCCCAGGAGGGGATCAATGCCCTGGAGGCAATGATCCAGGCCTTTAATGGGGTCAATTCTCTGCGGCAGCATGTAAGGGAGCGAGCACGCATCCACGGCATCATCACCAAGGGAGGCGAGGCACCAAATATCGTGCCTGCCTACACCGCGGGCAGTTTCCTGGTACGGGCCGAGGACGATGTTTACCTTGATGAACTGAGGAGGAAAGTGCTAAACTGCTTCCATGCAGCGTCTTTGGCCACTGGTGCCCACCTGGACTATAAGTGGACAGAATACTATGCCCCGCTCAAGACCAACCGAATTCTGGCAGAGATGTTTACCAAGAATATGGAGGCGCTGGGACGCAATGTTGCCCCCCTCTTTGAGAGAGCGCTTGGCTCCAGCGATGTGGGCAATGTAAGCGAACTGGTGCCCACCATTCACCCTATGATAGCCATTGCTCCACCGGATATTTTACCCCACTCTCCAGAGTTCGCGACAGCAGCGGCCGCAGAGGAGGGCAATCGCGGGCTCCTCGATGGGGCAAAGGCCATGGCGATGACAGTGGTGGATCTGATTGCCCAGCCAGAGATAATGGCCAGGATCAAGGAGGAATTCTTTGCCGCCAAGTAACGGGATATACTTAGGCATCGACGTGGGCTCGGTGACTACCAAGTTTGCGGCGCTCGATGAGGAGGACCGTCTTGTTACCTCCCTCTATCTACGCACCCAGGGCAGGCCCATCGCAATGATCCAGCAGGGCCTCAAGGAGCTGGCAACAAGGCTTCCTTCGCGGGCCAATATTAAAGGGGTGGGCACTACGGGAAGCGCCCGCTACCTGGCGGGAGTGATAGTAAGCGCCGACGTGGTGAAGAATGAGATCACTGCCCAGGCAGCAGCCGCCCTTTACTTCGTCCCCGATGTGCAGACCGTTATCGAGATCGGTGGGCAGGACTCAAAGATGATCATGATCAGGAGAGGCATCGTTACCGACTTTGGCATGAATACCGTTTGCGCTGCGGGCACTGGAAGCTTCCTTGACCAACAAGCACAGCGCCTGAACATCCGTATCGAGGATTTCGGCAAAGAGGCGCTTCGGAGCGAGAAACCGATTCGCATCGCAGGGAGGTGTACTGTCTTTGCCGAGTCGGATATGATACACAAACAACAAATGGGGCACCGCATCGAGGATATTACCTACGGCCTTTGCCAGGCCCTAGTGCGAAATTTCCTGAACAATGTCGGCAAGGGCATGGAGATTCGGCCCCCTGTCTTATTCCAGGGAGGTGTCGCCTTCAACCAGGGCATAGTGAGAGCCTTCCAGGAAACCCTGAGCACCGAGATAATTGTGCCCCCTCACCATGAGGTAATAGGAGCCATAGGGGCAGCGCTTCTTACCCATGAGGAGATGGCGATGCAGAGCAACGGGACATGTTTCAAAGGATTTGGGGTAGCGGAGGCCGATTTCCGCACCTCCTCCTTCGACTGCAAGGCCTGCGCCGGTGTTTGTGAGATCTCCCAGGTCTTCGGAGACGGTAAGGTGCTTGTGCGATGGGGCGGGCGATGTGACCTATGGGAAAGCGGGGTTAATTGAGATGAGAATTGCGTTGGACGCTATGGGAGGGGAAAACGCTCCCCAAGAGGTTGTACGGGGAGCACTGGAAGCTGCCCGGGAGCAGGCAGTAGAGGTAGTGCTGGTAGGCAAACGGAGCGCCATTGAACCAGAGCTGGAAAAGCATCGCGCTGATCTCGCTATTGTCGATGCCAGTGAGGTGATCGGATTTGACGAGCACCCCGTTCAGGCGGTGAGCGCTAAGCAGGATTCATCTATCGTGGTGGGCATAAACCTCCTTAAGAAAGGCGATGCCTCCGCCTTTGTATCGGCAGGCAATACCGGGGCGGTGATGGCCGCCGCCACATTTACCCTTAAGCGTATCGAAGGTATTAATCGCCCGGCCCTAGGCTTCCTCTTTATCCTCCCCTGGCATTCCGCACTCCTCATCGATATGGGGGCCAATTCCGATTGCAAACCGAGCCAGCTAGTTCAATTTGCACAGATGGGCAGCATTTATATGGAAAAGATTTACGGACTAGAAAGCCCAAGGATTGGGCTCATCTGTAACGGGGAAGAAGAAATTAAGGGTAACCTGCTCGTGCGCGAGACCCACCAGTTATTGAAGAATACCAATCTGAACTTTATAGGCAATGTAGAGGGAAACGATATTACGCGCAATGTCGCAGATGTTTTCGTCACCGACGGTTTCACCGGCAATGTGATGCTTAAGACGGGCGAGGGGATCGGGGAGATGGTTGTTCTATCGCTGCACCAGGCACTCGCACGAGTACCCCTGTTAAGGATGATCGTACAGCGTAGCATTCGCGGTGCGCTCCGTGCTTTGGACTACGCTGAACACGGCGGGGCACCCCTCCTCGGGGTAAACGGGAACGTGATCATCGCTCACGGGCACAGCGAGGCCAAGGCAATAAAGAGCGCCATCTTCATTGCTAAAAAAGCAGTGGAGCAGGATGTGGTGCAGGCAATAAGGACAGGGATTAGCTAAAAGGAAGGGGAATTATGGAAAAACCAGTGGACATTGATGATAAAACCTTTAATGAAAAGGTGCTTCAGGCAGAAACGCCGATGTTGGTAGATTTTTGGGCCCCATGGTGCGGCCCATGCCGGGCGGTGGCCCCTATATTGGAAGACCTGGCAGAGGAGTATAAAGGAAAGGTAGGCATAGCCCGGCTTAATGTCGATGAGGCCACCATAAGTGCCACCAAGTACGGAATTTCCGCGATCCCAACTATGCTCCTATTTAAGGATGGCAAGCCGGTAGGTCAGCTGGTGGGCTTTAAGCCCAAGGCCGAGTTAAAGAAGGCTTTGGACGAAATCCTCAGCTCCAATTAGCGTAATCAGGCGAAGTTAGCTATGGATAACACCTATGAAGTTATCATTATCGGGGGCGGGCCAGCGGGATTGAGCGCGGGGATTTATGCGTCCAGGGCAAGGTTGCACACTCTCCTTATTGAAAAAGGTATCTTTGGCGGACAGATCACCAATGCCATGCATGTGGAGAACTACCCGGGTTTCCCCAATGGCATCTCAGGGTTCGATCTCGGCGAGCTCATGCACCAGCAGGCCACTAGATACGACCTGGAGACTAGAACTGCCGAAACAAGCGGGATCAAGCCGGGTGATAGCGACATTTTGATTAAAACCAACGAGGGCGACTTCACAGCGAAGGCGGTGATCGTCGCCGGAGGCGCCCAGTTTAATAAGCTTGGCGTGCCGGGCGAAACACTGCTAACGGGCAAAGGGGTCTCTTACTGTGCTACCTGCGATGGTCCATTCTTCAAGGAGCGTGTGGTGGCCGTGGTTGGTGGCGGGGATTCAGCGGTGGAGGAGGCGCTCCTGCTCACCCGATTTGCCTCTAAGGTGATCCTGATTCACCGCCGCGCTCAGCTTCGCGCCTCAATGATACTCCAGGAGAGGGCCTTCGCCAATGAAAAAATTGCATTCATATGGGATACAGTGGTAGAGGAAATACAAGGCGATGAGCAGGTCACCGGTCTTGGCATACGCCATGTAAAAACGGATAAGAGGTCGGCCTTGGAGGCATCAGCGGTCTTTATCTATGTGGGACAAAGTCCTCAAACCGGTTACCTGAAGGGGATAATTCCTCTGGATGATGAGGGACGCATTATCACAAACGAGCGTATGGAATCGGGGGAAAGGGGGATATTTGCCGCAGGCGATATCCGTAAAAACTCTTCGAGACAAGCCATCACTGCCGCAGGTGACGGGGCTACCGCAGCCATTTCCGCAGAAAAATTTCTTATCGAACAACAATAACTCTTAAATTGCTAGTCCTCTATTCCTAGCTCCTTAATATAATCGATTGCATCCTGCACCGTCTTTATCCCCTCCGCATCCTCATCCGGTATTCTTACCTGATTGCTGTCATCACTGAACTCCTCCTCCATAGCCATTATCAGCTCCACCAGGTCCAGGGAGTCAGCATTTAAATCATCGATAAAGGAGATACCCGGTTCCACCTGCTCCTCCTCGACGCCTAACTGATCAATTATTATTTTTTTTAACCTTTCGTAGACAGTAGCCACCTCTTCACCCCCTTTCTCTACTCAAACCGGCACTAACAGTGCCTAAAACCCCGTTAATGAATTTCGGGGAGTTTTCGCTGCCAAAGGTCTTTGCTAGCTCTACAGCTTCATTTATGGCTGCCTTAACCGGCACCTTATTATTTAACAATATCTCGAAAATGGCAAGCCTCAGTATGTTCCTGTCTATAGTCGCAAGCTGTGCTACCGGCCAGGCCGGGGCATGGGTTTGAATAATACTATCGATCCTATCCTTGTTTGTCAGCACGCCACCGACAAGCTCCCGGGCGAAATCTGACACTTCTTCAGGCAGCGTGACCTCCGCCACTAACCGATCCACGGTCTCCTCAGCATCATGGCCTACGGAGTCCACCTCAAACAGCGCCTGTAGCGCGATAACCCTCGCCTTTCTCCTCATCCCCATTTTGGCCCCAATTAACCCGCTCACCTACTCCCTGGATATAGGCATGGACCACCGACTATACTACAGCATTTGAAAACTTTCCTGCGGGCAAGCTCATGTCGATTTCAGTCTAGCAGACAAGCTTAAGAGCAGTCTAGATGCTCATTACCTTTACCGAGCTTGCATCCTCGACATTTAGAATCTGCGCTTCATGATTAATCCTTTTAATCAAGCCGCGCAACACCTGTCCGGGACCGATCTCAACAAAGGTTGAAACTCCCGCGTCCACCATATACTCGACGCTCTTCTGCCATTGTACACAGCTTGAGAGCTGCTGAAGAAGCTCATCTTTTATTTCAGTGGTGGTGGTCACTGGCTGAGCAGTGCTGTTTACCACAATGGGTACGTTGGGGTCAGAGAAGTTAAGCTGAGATATCGCCTCAGCCATTCCCCCAATGGCGGGCTGCATCAAGGAGCAATGGAAGGCACCGCTTACCTTAAGTCGTGTAACGTACTTCGCCCCCATAGCCCTAGCCAGGTCCATAGCCCGAGCCAACGTCTCTCTGGACCCGCCGATCACGATCTGAGTCGGGGAGTTGAGGTTGGAGATCTGAGCCCCAGTCTCCTGACATATCTCTTCTACAGATAACTCATCAAGGCCGATTATCGCCGCCATGCCACCCGGGATCCTCTCTCCCGCCTCCTGCATCAACATCCCCCTTTGCCTGGTGAGCTGAACTGCTTCTGTAAAATCGAGTACCTCAGCCGCTACCAGTGCGGTATATTCCCCAAGACTATGCCCCGCCACAAATGCGGGGGGAATAAGCCCGCCAGTAATGTTGGCAGCGGATTTCAAACACGCAACGCTTGTAGTGAGGATTGCCGGCTGGGCGTTAACTGTTTGCGCCAGCTCTTCCTCAGGCCCCTCAAAGCAAAGTCGAGAAAGAGAAAATCCCAGCGCATCGTCTGCCTCCTCAAAGATTTCCCTGGCCGGAATGAAGGCATCATATAGGTCACGACCCATCCCTACCCGCTGCGAGCCCTGTCCCGGGAAGACATATGCCAAATTTGCTTCTCGATCAGCCAATACTCACTCCCAAATATACGGTGCGCATTCTCCTCGCTTCATTATGCCTTCTTCTTTGCCTTGACCTCAATTACTTCCCGCCCCAAGTAGCTGCCGCAGGTAAGACAAACATGATGTGCCAGTTTTGCGCTGTGGCACTGAGGGCAGTAGTCAATGGCGGGCAAACGCAACGCCAGATGCGAACGTCTCTTTCCCTGACGTGCCTTGGCTGTCCTTTTTTTTGGTAATGCCATTCTTTCGTCCTAGACCATCCTATATATTAAAGTTTTACCTTCACTTTTCCCATTTCAACAGGGGGGCGAACCGGGAGTCGACGTCGCTGGGAGAGCAATTACACGTGCCAAGATTGAGGTTGTAACCACAACCAGGGCATAGCCCGGCGCAATCCTCACGGCAAAGAGGCTTCATTGGTTGCTCTAAAAGGGAATACTGGCGTACCGCCTCATTTAGGTCGATTTCCTGGCCCTCACTTATGGTGAAAGCGCCCTCCTCTGCTTTCGCCAAATACTCGTCCTTAATCCTCAGGGTCAACGGCTGCTCAACGGAACTGAGGCATCTGCTGCAAGATGTCTTTAGTATAATATTAAGGGCACCGCTAACAAATATGCCGCGATCCGTACGAACCAGGTCTACCTCCCCATAGATTGGAGAGTCGCCACCCTCATTAATACTATAATGCCGGCTAGAACCCGCGGGCTCCTTAACCTGCTGCGAGACATCGATTATCATGGTTCCGTATGAAT
Source organism: bacterium (assembly GCA_048632005.1). GTDB lineage: Bacteria > Chloroflexota > Dehalococcoidia > E44-bin15 > E44-bin15 > JAAXQM01. The sequence goes on along the minus strand of JAIWEW010000037.1, from coordinate 2,797 downwards.
TTGGATATTATAGTTATTAGATTGACACTTGTCAAGTCCCTGTCTATTGTTGCAAACTACCACACCTTATGCTACCATATGGTGTTGCTATTTGGCAAACAGGATTGAGGAAGGTAAAATGCCTAAAATATATTTCATCGATGTAACCAATCGCGATGCGGTCCAGGCCTCACGAATTATGATGTCAAAGCTGCAAAAGACCATGCTTAATTTTTACCTTGGCGAGATGGGTCTGCATCAATCGGAGTTCGGCTTCCCTACAGTTAAGCACGAGCTCAACTATATTCAGGGGAATCTAGCGCTAAAGAAGCAGGGGATCTTCGCAGAGCTGATACTGGAAGGTTGGTGCCGCGCTATCATTGGGGATGTGAAGGATTCGTTAGCCTCAGGGGTTCGCGACCTCAATATCTCCATTTCTACATCGGATCAAATGATCGTTCATAAGTTCCGCGGCAAGCTGGACCGAGATGCGGTTATTCGTGAGATGACAGAGGCGGCTAGCTACGCTAAAAGTAATGGAGTAAATACACTGGGGGTAAATGCGGAGGACGCCTCCCGCACCGATATGGGCTACCTCACCGAGTTCGCCCAGGCAGCTAAGAAGGCCGGGGCCGACCGTATAAGGTACTGCGACACGCTAGGCTACGATACCCCAATGAGAATCTATGATCGTATAAAGGAACTGGCGGAGGCGGTGAAGATCCCTATTGAACTCCACTGCCACAATGACCTGGGCATGGCAGTAGCCAATTCCGTTGCCGGAGCCAAAGGGGCACTCGATGGTGGCGTCGACACCTATATCAATACCTCGGTGAACGGGGTTGGCGAGCGTGCCGGGCAGACAGACCTTGTAAGCTGTATCTTGGCTCTCAAGTTCGGCCGCGGCATGCAAGACTATGAGATCGCTGACCAGTTTGACCTCACGATGGCCGACAAGCTAAGCAGGTATGTTTCTCTTGCATTCAACATTCCTATCGCCATTAATCAGCCCGGGGTAGGGGCCAATATCTTCGCTCATGAGGCCGGCATCCACGCCGACGGCGCCCTAAAGGACCGCCGTAATTACGAGCTTTTCGATTACGAGATCCTTGGGCGGGGCGAGGATGAACGAATTCCCACAGGCCGTGTAATCACCACAGGGGAGTTTGGAGGTATTGCCGGGTTCCGCTACGTCTACCAGGAGATCGGCATCACCCTGCCTGACGATGCTAGCGCTAAACCTATACTGGATCTGGTACAGTTCGCCAGCGCCCATAACCAGCTACCGCTCACCGACGATGAGCTCGTCTTCATCGCCAGCCACCCCGAAGAGGTGCGAAAAATCCTTACCTTAGCTCCCTAAAAAAAGTAGCCTCTCAGGAATAAGAAGGTCGCGAAACGACGGCCTTCTTTACTATAAGGAGCTAATAGAAGGTCGCCGGAAAGCACAAGGAAGCCGCCTTCTACTAAATATTTTCCGGAAACAATTCCAAGCTATTCCCCAGACGACCACCTTCATAATTGATTTCCCACATTCACTCAAAGTAGACTTGATAAGTTTTTAAAAATAGGTACAATAGGGTCCATCACCCATAAAGGAGGGTTGTCTTGGATTATTTCCTAAGTGAACAGCAAACGCTCATTAAAGGCCTGGCTAGAAGGATCGCCGAGGAAAGGATACTACCCGTTCGGGCAGAGCTGGACGAGAAGGAGGAGTTTCCCTGGGCAATCGTAAAAGATATAGCAGATTCCGATCTGTTTAGAATCTTCATACCGGAGCAATATGAGGGTTTGGGAGAAGGCCTATTCGCCCTGTGCATAGCCACTGAGGAGCTTAGTCGAGCCTGCTGCGGTGTCGCCCTTACCTATGCTACAGACGCCCTGGGAACCATACCCTTACTGCTTTACGGAACTGACGAACAGAAACAGAAGTACCTACCCATTATAGCTGCTGGAACGAAGCTCACCGCCTTCGGCCTAACCGAGTCCGGGGCAGGCAGCGACGCCAGCGCTATGAAGACAACCGCGGCCCTCGACGGAGATGACTATATCCTTAACGGTTCAAAGCAGTTCATCACCAACGGCGGTGAAGCTGAGCTCTACACAATCATCGCGATGACCGACCCATCAAGAGGAACTCGTGGCGCCAGCGCCTTTATAGTGGAGAAAGGAATGCCCGGGTTTACCTTTGGCAAAAAGGAGCAAAAGATGGGGATCCGCGCCTCCGCCACCAGTGAGCTTGTTTTTCATAACTGCCGGGTGCCCAGGGATAATCTGGTTGGCAAAGAGGGACTGGGATTTGTCGTAACCATGAAGACCCTGGACGTATCCCGCCCCGCTGTCGGTGCGCTATCAGTTGGACTCGCCCAGGGAGCACTGGAAGCAGCGGTGGCTTATGCCCGTGAGCGGAAGCAGTTCGGGCACCCGATCTCCGCCTTACAGGCCATTCAGCACATGCTGGCCAACATGGCTATGGAACTGGAAGCAGCAAGAGCCCTGGTCTATGCTGCAGCTAGAACCATCGATAGCGGAGCCAAGGACTTCACTGAGGAAGGGGCCATGGCCAAGGTCTTCGCTACCGACATGGCAATGAAGGTAACCACCGACGCAGTGCAGGTCTTCGGCGGCGTGGGCTATATGCGCGACTATCCTGTGGAGAAAATGATGCGTGATGCCAAGATCAACCAGATATATGAAGGAACCAATCAGGTGCTGAGAAACGTCATCGCCCTCCAGCTGCTAAAGCGGAAAGCACTACGTGAATGAACATAGTAGTCTGCATAAAACAGGTGCCCGGCACAACCGAGATCAAGATAGA
>JAIWEW010000036.1:0-10148 GCA_048632005.1 bacterium | reverse complement strand
TACACTGTAGTATTACTACCCACTTCATAGACTTCATACCCGTCATAGACTCAATACTCATCATAAATGTCATATTCATCTATCTTGGCAATTAAAATCAGCATGGGAACCTAAATGACTTTTTATTGCTCCAGCGCTTGATGCAACTGGTTATACCTTTAATAAGGATGCCTTATGATTCTTCTTCGGGAATACTTACGCCATTATTCTCGACTATCAGTGACATACCATCGGGTAGGATCTCTGTATCCTCTTCCGATTCATTTGGATCACCGTTATCGTCCAGAGACACCTCTTCTCCAAGATCGTATTTCAGGATGCTCCCTTTGACATAAGAGCGGAAACCGTCATATCCTTTAGCAGGAAAGGATGGGCGTCCCGCCTGGCTAGGGTGCTGGAATGCCTCTGTGATGATTACTTTTACTTCGCTATCTACCGAACTTGCGATCGCTGCGGTGTAACGGTTACCCCCATCCATTAGTTTAGCAAGACGCACCCCAATCCTCGGCTGAACCCGTCCCAGATACTCACCGTGCTTGCTCTCAATAATGAGCCCTTGCCCCTTTAGTCTTAAGTATACCGGGTCACCAGCAGCCATCTCAGCGAGCACTTCCCGCGGCGCCGGTTGCTCAAGACTGACAACTCCCGCTTTACCAGTCTCCTCGATAAAAAGCTGTGGGATAACCCTCTGACGTCCCTGTGCCGGCACTGCCGGCGCCCCATTCAGTAGCGAGAGACGCTGAAGATTTCTACTGGCGATGCTATTCTTGGGATCGATTTCCATGGCCCTGCTATACGTCTCCCCCGCCTGACTATACTGACCAAGCTCCGTCAACGCCTTACCAAGTCGATTAAGGGCATTAATATCATTGGGGAAGACCTCAATTATGCTCCTATTAGTGATGACTGCCTCCTCCCAACGACCTTGCATTGCTAAAGTAATAGCCTCTTTAGCACGCCGCCGCCTAAGTCTCGCTTCTCCTGCTTGATAATGCATTGATTATTACCACTTACTTCATTCGCATAATGTAATATGAGTTTCACCAGTTGTCAAGACTGAGGAATTGGCGTGATTTAGTAACAGCCTTTCTTGTCTAATTAACCTGCCATACCGGAAATGAAGCCCTAAGCGAAATACGGGAACGGTGAAACAATAATGGTCATTATATTACGTCTTCTTCTTTTTCCAGTTGAAAGGCCTTATGAAGGGCAATGAGGGCATCCTCTACCCTGCTCTCGTCAATGATACAGGTGATCCGGATCTCGGATGTTGTGATTAGCTCGATATTTATCTCTTTTTCGTAAAGGGCCCGGAACATCTTGGCTGCATATCCCGGTGTGTTCTGCATGCCAGTGCCTACGATGCTCACCTTGCCGAGCTTGGCATCGGCAATGCATCCTGTAGCACCAATGGATTTTGCTGCCGGCTCGGCCACGCGTATCGCTTTCTCAAGGTCACTTTTGGTAACGGTAAAGGTTAAATCAGTTACTCGCTCAACGCTGGCATTCTGGACAATAGTATCCACACTGACGTTCTCCTTAGCCAGTGACTCGAAGATGGTGGTTGCGATCCCCGGTCGGTCGGGGACACCAAGTACGGTGACCTTAGCTACATTAAAGTCGTGAACAATACCCCTCACCTTATTGCGTACTTCCATAGCAATGCCTCCATGAATTAAGGTTCCCGGATTTTCATTGAAACTTGAAGCCACGAGGATCGGTACATTACACAGCTCCCCCAGCTCTACAGCGCGGTAATGCAGTACCTTCGCCCCGTAACTGGCCAGCTCAAGCATCTCTTCATAGCCAAGATCCCTGAGTTTACGTGCATCGGGGACAAAGCGGGGATCTGCAGTATATACCCCCTCCACATCAGTATATATCTCGCACATTTGTGCTCCGAGGCTTGCTGCCATAGCTACTGCCGTAGTATCGGAGCCACCTCGGCCCAGAGTGGTAATATCCATCTCGTCAGTAATGCCCTGAAATCCAGCAACGATAACGATCTTGCCCTTACCAAGTTCCTTAACTATTCGATGAGCGTCAACGTTGAGGATGCGCGCACGACTATAGGCCGCGTCGGTCCAGATTCCCGCCTGGGCACCGCTAAGGCTGATCGCCTCATGTCCCAAAGATTTCAGCGCCATAGCAAGCATGGTGCTGGAAACGGTCTCACCGGTAGATAGCAGAACATCAAGCTCCCTCACATCCGGCCTATCGGTGATTTGATTAGCTAAGCTAATGAGTTGATCGGTAGTCTTTCCCATAGCGGAAACCACCACCACTACATCATTACCCTTATCTCTCGTGGCGGCCACCCGCCTGGCAACATGCTTGATCTTGTCCGCGTCTACTACAGAGCTGCCGCCATACTTTTGCACAATTAGCGCCATATCGCCCCCTGAATTAGATCGTTGTCCCTATCAACCTTCCCATAATTGCATGCCCATTATCAATAAAAACTCCAGTGTTAGTTGCCTCTGCCTCCGTAAATCGCTCCGCCCCATTAGCCTCGAACCCCGATCCCCATAGTAAAAAGGGAACCGGCTCCGGGGTGTGGGTTTGAACCGCAATTGGTGTAGCGTGATCGGGCAAGATTAGCATGCGCAGGTTATCACCCTTTTTCCCGTTACCACGTCCTCTCCATGACAGGAAGTGACTCAGCACCTCTCGATCCACCCGTTGGATGGCCTCAATTTTATCATCAATGGAGCCAGCGTGGGCAGCCTCATCCGGTGCCTCGATATGGATTACCACCATGTCGTTTTCCTCCAATGCCTGTATGGCTCCGGCCCCCTGTCGTGCATAGTCATTGTCCAAGCCATCAGTCACCCCTGGGATGTCCAGGATATCAATCCCCGCCATGTTGGCTAAGCCTCGGAGCAGGTCGACACCCGATGTCATCGCAGCATCCAGTCCATAGCGCTCTTTAAAGGCCGGTAGTTCAGGTATCTGCCCGCTGCCCCAGAATAGCCAGATCATGGTTGCGGGGATTTCACCGCGAGATTTACGCTCCAAGTTCACGCGGTGATTCCGTAGTACGTCTTGGGAGCACAGCATCAGCTCCTGCAACAGTTCGCTTCCCGGCCCCTGCGGCATGAAATCCGCGACGGGCTTGTTGGGGATATCGTGCGGTGGCGTGCAGGTGGCCAGTAGTGTATCCTCTTCTCCCTTAATCTTACATATATGCCGATAGCCGACGCCTGGGTAAAAGTGTATCTTATTACCACCGAGGCTCTCCTCCAGTGCAGCGATAAGTGTATGACCTTCCTCGCTAGAGATATGCCCAGAGCAATAGCTCCACATATTTCCATCACGAACAGCGACCAGATTGCAGCGAAAGACGACCTCCCCCTCGTTGACAGGTATGCCCATACTTCTGGCCTCGATAGCGCTCCTCCCACGGTAGTAAACCGTCGGATCGTAGCCAAGCAGCGACATGCAGGCGCAGGCACTTGATGGCTCCATCCCTGGTGGCACTGTACGTACCATTCCCAGGACGCCCTCCATGGTCATCCGATCAAGATTTGGGGTATGCGCCAACTCCAGACAGGTCTTTCGACCTCTCTCCGGGAGCGGCCAGCCTGCGGCACCATCGACAACCAGTACGCAATATTTCATAATTTTACTAATATAGCAACAACTGTCAATATATACAAGACAGCAACCTGGCTGGCTTGCTAACGTATGTATCCAGCGTTATAATGATTGCCACGGGGCGTAGCGCAGTCCGGTTAGCGCGCAGCGTTCGGGACGCTGAGGTCGGAGGTTCAAATCCTCTCGCCCCGATTTTTTAACTCATCCTGCTCTGCTTCTTTTTCGGACTCCCTCCTCTTCGCTTCCTCCCATAACACGTTCTGCTCCTCCAGGGTCAGGCTTGAAAGTGAGGTTTCTTTCTTCTGGCAGGTCTCTTCCATGCAGGAAAACCGATTGTAGAAGCGCTCATTAGCTCCACGCAATGCCGCCTCCAGATCAATGTCTAGACGGCGGGCGATGCTGGCCAGGGTGAATAGTAAATCGCCAAATTCCCGAACCCTCTGACGATGATCGATGGCCTCATTGAATTCCGCTACCTCCTCGGAAAGCTTATCGATGATGCCCTCTACATCCTCCCAATCAAAGCCTACACGGGCAACGCGCCGACCCATTGCCTGAGAGTATGCCAGGGCTGGCATCTCTTTAGGCAGGCCAGAAAGAAGCGAACCCTTTCCCTCCGACTGTTTTAGTATCTCCCAGTTTGCAACGACTTGCTTGGTATCTTTAGCATCGGCATTGCCAAAGACATGTGGGTGACGGTGGATTAATTTGGTACAAATACCGCGGATAATATCGCCAAGCTCAAAATCCCCTTCGTCGCTTGCCATCCTGGCATGGAGTACAATTTGCATCAGCAGGTCACCCAGCTCCTCGCAGAGCTTATTCGCGTCCTCCTCATCGATTGCCTCAATAACTTCATAGGTTTCCTCGAGGAGGTTGCCCTTGATAGAGTGATGGGTCTGCTCCCGATCCCAGGGGCATCCATCGGGGCTTCGTAGCCTGGCAATAATAGCAACAAGGGTGTCAAAGCTATCAAGGTCACCGAATATTTCACTCATATCGCCCGCATTATATAGGTCAAACATCTTAATTGACAAGCCGAGCCGTGCTTCTTTAGTATATGACTATGCCCAGAAAGACACTCATTCAATATCTCGGTTATATGCTGGCAGGTCTCTTCATACTCTGCATCCCCATTTTTCTAATCACCAGTAATTTGCGCTGGGCGGTCAATGATATACGCCTATATGAGTATGGTTTCAATAAGTACGCGGTGAGCGAGGAAACGGGCTTCAGCGATGAGGAACTTCTGGAAGTGGCACAGGGATTAATCCATTATATTAATACAGGGCAGCAGGGAAGTGAGTTCGAAATATTCAATGACAGGGAGATTGTCCATCTCGAGGATGTCAGGGGCCTCGTCCTCGTAAATTATCGCCTGCAGGAAGCTACACTCGGCTTCCTTCTTATCTTTACTATCGTTGGCGTCATCTGGCAGCGAAAGCGTTTTGCATCCTTTCTAGCCAAGATGCTCGTCCGTGGTAGCATCTTTACGATAGCCCTGCTCGCTGTTCTAGGTGTAGTGGCGCTGGTAAATTTTCGGTGGCTTTTCAACGCCTTTCATCACCTCTTCTTTAGCGGCGATTCCTGGATCCTTGCGGGTTACCTCCCACGGATATTTACCGAGGGATTCTTTTCTGATGCCGCGCTTTTTGTAATCGGAGCAATCGTTATAGAAACGCTAATAATCGGCGGCCTGGGAGGATATTTTGTGATAAGAAGTAGAAGGGCAGGGAGTTACCCACCTGTCCCACAGGTGGCACAGCTTGTTGCTGAGCAGCTACCACAGGTATCACCGGCAATCGAGGTAGACTCACCACCGGCACCCTTGGACAAGGCGGAAAAGGATGAGAACAGCTTTCTAGCTGAAGCGTGACATTTGGGGCACGATACAGCTTCACCGGCCTCGCTGAAGGAACGGCGCATCTCGAACATAACATTGCAGGCAGGGCATAAATATTCGTATTTTGGCATACCTTAAATATTCTAGCTTATGGAGAAATAGTGGTCAAGTTTGCCAGGCAATCCTCCCGTCAACTATGGTCATCTCCACTCCGATCCCCCTTATATCCTCCGGTGGTATCTGGGTGGGATCAGCACTTAATAGTGCGAAGTCAGCTATTTTGCCAACCGTTATTGAACCCTTAACCGCCTCATCGAATGAAGCGTAGGCTGCGGCCTGTGTATACATCTTCAGGGCAACCAATGGTGAGACCCGTTCCCGGGGAAGCAGTTCTTCGCCATGTTCTGTTCTCCTGGTAACCGCAGCATATATTCCAAGCAGGGGGTTAATAGGCACTACGGGGCTGTCTGACCCGGCGGCTGGCATCAGGCCATTCTGAAAGAATGAGCCGATGCTATATAGCCACCTTTGCTGGTCTTCGGGGACTGTTTTGAGATAGCGCTCCCCGCTGTAATAAATAAACGAGGGCTGTGTGACCACCAATGCCCGCACATTCTGTAGCCTCTTGAGTAAATGCGGCGGGCATACCGAGCAATGCTCGATACGATGTCGATGATCCTTCCTCTGCATTCGATCCAGGACATGTTCCAATACTCCGGCCGCAGCCGCCACTGTACTCTCATCGACGGCGTGAATCGCTAGCTGATAGCCGTCAAGATGAGCCTTGAGCCCCTTCTCTTCAATCTCCTCCTGGGTGGGATAAAGAGACCCCCTGGCCTCGCTCAGGACAATCTTTAACGCTCCCAGCCGCACCGCGTCATCGCCACAGTGAGGCGAGAATCCATAATCTTGAAGCTCTCCCAATGATGCGATACCCATCATTACCGATAACCTGGGTACCAGAATGCCACGCTCCCTGAATCCTTGCAGGGCACTAAACTCGACCAGCCCATTATGGACGGTGGCATCTTGAAGGGAGGTGATGCCGTGCGATAGACATTTCTTATTGACAAGCCTAATCCCTTTCTCCAGTTCCTCTTGCGATAGGGAAGGTATCATCCTGTCAATATAGGAGTTCATCTCAAAGAGCAGCCCATTGGGATCACCAGAATCCAGGTCTCTTACAATCATCCCGCCCGGTGGCTCTTGCGTCTCATTAGAGATGCCGATAAGGGAAAGGGCAATGCTATTGAGCACACAGGCGTGACTGGAGCGGTGCATGAGCTTCACCGGGTGATGGGGTGCTGCTTCGTCCAGATCATCGCGGTTGGGGTGGCGTTTCTCTGCGAGATAGAACTCATTATATCCCGTTGCCCTGATCCATGTACCCCTGGTGAGTTTTTGTGCCTGTTTATGAATTTGAGCCTTGATATCGGTGATGGAGGATACTACAGAAGGGGAGCAGTCGACGCTAAGTAAGCCTGAGGCGAAAGCGAGGATGTGGCAGTGGGCATCATTGAAGCCGGGAATTAAGGTCCTGCCGCGGCAGTCGATTTTCTGCGTTTTTTGTCCTTCAAGGTCGCCTAACTTGTCATTATCTCCTACATATATAATCCTCTCGCCTTTTACCGCAACGAGCTTCGCCTTCGGAATTTCGGGATCGATGGTGAGGACATTGGCATTATAGAGGATGAGGTCTGCTTTTTCCGACCTTATCATTTCATTAGCAACTTGGCGCCTTTACAAGCAAGATTATGTCCTTTAATAAATGGTAGCTCATATCGAAAAGTCGTTACCGAATAGCACCCTTTCCGCCTCTTTTAACCGCTCCATCCCCTTTACCTCATATGGGAACATATAAAGAATGCGTTGATTGCCACCGCACTTGGCTGATATCTCTGAAATATAGCCCTTCTGCATAGCCGCCTTGGTGCGAAGGAAATCGGAATCGGGATCCTTTACCACATGGTTAATAATCATGTTATTGATATTAAGGCCGTAGCTCTGGAACTCACCAATGATATCATCAAGCTGACGCACGGCCAGCGCTTCCGGTATCGTAACCAGGTTGAACTCGACATCGCTCCTGAGGAACTCCATATCCTTATTGGACAACTCCTCCCATCCTTTTATCACGTCAAGGACAGAGCGCTTTGTTTTTCTTGAAGCCTTGAGCCTGGAATAGATACGGGGGGCTGGTTTTAAGTGTTCGTTAACAATGGATGGCATCCTGAGTAGTCCCAGTGTCTGACCTGCGGGGGCAGTATCCCACACTATCCTTTCATACTCTGCGGATTCGCTGAGCTCCCTTATATAGTCCACCATAAACTCATCTCTGATCCCGGGCACTATAGTAGCAACGAAGGCAACAAACTCTTCATAGCTAATATCCACAATAGTGGAGAATACACCGTAGACCTCCGGCCCAAACTTCTGATCCCACAGTCGTTCTATTTCCTCGTAGCCGATCTCATCGAGATAGAGCCCATCAGCAATCTTCGCCGGTTTCTCCACGCCTTCAATCTCATAAATATCCCTCAGCGATGGTGTGAAGTCAGTTGAAATGATGATAGTCTTCTTTCCATCGTTGGCATAATGCAGTGCGGTAGCTGCAGCACAGGTTGTTTTACCCACGCCTCCCTTACCACAGAACATCACGATATCTTTCATTACCGTCTTCTCTCCAAATGTACCATTAGGATCGATACATCAGCCGGGGTAACGCCATCGATGCGGGAGGCTTGTCCCAGAGTCACAGGCTGAAGCTGTATCAGCTTATGCCTCGCCTCATGGCGCAGGCCAGCGATACCATCGTAGTCAAATCCCCGGGGAATATGCTTTACCTCCAGCCTTGCCATACGTGTCACTTCGCCCTCTTGTTTCTTAATATAGCCCTCGTATTTCGTCTCGATCTCCACCTGTTGGGCAGAATCGGTTTTCAATCCATCGGAACCAATCCCAAGAGAAACCAGTTCTCGATAGCTTGTACCAGGGCGACGCAAAAACTCCAGAGCGCTCACACTGCGACCTGCCTGATTGATATAGTGCTTTTTCAGCCGTTTAATTTCCTCTGCAATGGCCCCACGCTTATTCTCCACCTCCATGTATCGTTCCTTTGCAACAAGCCCTACATCATAGCCGAGGGGTGTAAGCCTGAGGTCGGCATTATCCTGCCGAAGAAGCAGTCGATACTCCGCTCGTGAAGTAAATAGCCGATAGGGTTCGGTAATATCCCTGGTCACCAGATCATCAATCATCACTCCAATATAGCCCTGGTCCCGTCGTACTAAAATAGGACACTTCCCCTTTGCCTTGAGGGAGGCATTTATCCCAGCGATAAGCCCCTGCCCTGCCGCCTCTTCATAACCTGTGGTGCCATTGATCTGACCGGCAAGAAATAGACCAGGAACAAGCCTGGTCTCCAGGCTAGCCGAGATCTGGTTGGGAAACACATAATCGTATTCGATGGCATATCCCACCCTCATCATCTCAACGCGCTCGAGCGCCGGTATGGTGCGCAGCATCTCAAGCTGTACATCCTCAGGAAGACTGGTGTTTGCCCCCTGAACATATACCTCATTGGTCTCCCAACCCTCCGGCTCGAGAAAAAGGGGATGGGAATCCTTATGGGCAAATCTAACGATTTTATCTTCAATAGATGGGCAATATCTGGGGCCTACACCATGGATGAGGCCGGTAAAAAGGGGGGCACGATCTAAGTTTCCCCTTATTATCTCATGTGTTTTTTCATTGGTATAAACCAGATAGCATGGCAATTGAGGTCGCCAGGGTGAAGGGGCAAGTGGGTAAATCGGGTTTGGCTCGGGAAAGCTGCAGTCCTCCGCCTTCTCACCCTGAAGGCTGAAATAAAGTGGAACTTCGCTGCCGGGCTGGATAAGGGTCTGTTCAAAATCGATAGTTCTGGCATCAATGCGTGGGGGAGTCCCCGTTTTAAGACGCCCCAGATTAAAGCCGAGGGAGCGCATGCTGGCAGACAGTCTTTCTGCTGGAAACTCCCCGGCTCGCCCCGCTGAAAACCTTTTATCCCCTACAATTATTTGACCGGCAAGGGAAGTCCCTGTGGTAAGCACCACGCTCTTCCCCTCATATACCCGACCTATGTCTGTTTGCACCTGCAGGATATCGCCATTGACCCTAATATAATCAACAAGCGATTGCTTCATATCCAGGTTATCCTGTCGCTCCAGGGTATGTTTCATAGCGAGGCTGTAGAGTTTTTTATCCGCCTGAGCCCGCAGTGCTTGAACCGCGAGCCCCTTCCCAGTATTTAGTAACCTTATCTGGATGAAGGTGCGGTCAATGTTGCGAGCCATCTCACCACCTAGGGCATCGATCTCCCGCACCAGGTGGCCCTTAGCCGGCCCGCCGATAGAGGGATTGCAGGGCATGAGGGCAACATTATCAAGATTTATCGTAAGCAGGAGCGTTTTCGATCCCATCCTCGCTGCTGCCAGGGCAGCCTCGCACCCGGCGTGCCCCGCTCCAATAACGATAACCTCATACATTTCTTTTCTCCCGGACACTGCTACCATTCTACCATTGTCTACTAATACAGTCGACGTTACTTTCGCTAGAGGGTACGAGAAGACTGCTGCAATCGTCGTGAGTGCTATAAAAGGCAATGCTAAGTGAGACTGCTGAAAAAGAAGCGCACGATATTTCCTGCCGGGGGTCTGGGAGTGTCCCC
>JAIWEW010000035.1:0-10175 GCA_048632005.1 bacterium | reverse complement strand
GCCTCGACTTCGTCAATTAAGTCACCACCGAGCAGCAAGCGGTACTTATCGATATCCTTAATGCCAAGAGAAACCTTTTGTAGCATTCTACTCGCTTATAAAGAGACTGCTGAAATAGTCTCAATCAACCCCCAAATCCCCCAATCTTGGGGGACTTTTAAAGCTGGGGGACGTCCCCAGGCCCCCGGCAGGAAGTATCCTGCACCTCTTTTTCAGCGATCTCATTATAGTATAGCTCAGTTTACGTGCAGGTGATTGCTATTGAGAGATACTTGCCCTCAGGGAACTATTATGCTCGCTTCCCAATAACGCCGGGATCAATCTATTTTGTAGCGGTTCATTGCTCCGGGCAACAACCCTAATATAGTTATCGGTGAGCCCTTCCCAGGTACTATCATTAGACTCACGCTCCCATAGCACCAGCATGGTGCGCCCCATAAACTGCTCCCTAAAATTATGAGCACTCTGCTTTGCTAGAATAAGCATCTGCCTGCTTCGCTGCTTCTTAACCTGTTCGTCAACTCGCTCCGGCATCTGCGAAGCGTGAGTACCGGACCTTTTAGAGTAGGGGAAGACGTGAATATTGGCGAAGGCCATACGCTGGCAGAATTGGTAGCTCTCAGCGAAGTCCTCGTCGGTTTCGCCGGGGAAGCCAACTATTATGTCGGTAGTGATCGCTACATCAGGGATAGCTTCTCGAACCCTGGCTACCGCCTGCTCATAAACCTCAGTCGAATATTGTCGCCCCATGCGCTGAAGCACTACGTCACTGCCACTCTGGAGGGGGAGGTGTATATGGCGACAGAGTATTTTAGGATATTTCTGCCATAGGGAGAGCAGCTCCTTGGTGATATCAGGAGGCTGTAGTGAGGATAGGCGCAGTCGCTTAACCTCTGTCTCATCCAGGATGCGCTGGATGAGGAATTCGATACCATTCCTGTAGGAGCCTATTTGGGTTCCTGTTAGCACCACCTCCCGGTAGCCTCTTTCTACTCTAGCTCTGACTTCTGACACTACCTCATTGGCGGGCAGGCTGCACTCCCGGCCCCGGACCATCGGCACAACACAATAGGAGCAAAATTGGTTACAGCCTTCCTGAACTTTAACCATACTACGGGTGCGATGCATCTGGGGTGATACTGCGCTGCCAATGCTGAGCCTCCCCTGTTTCATTAGAATATCGGGCAGTTGCATCTTCTCTTCATTGCCAAGGACCATGTCAACACCGGCCACCCGGTAGAGATCATCGGCGGCTCTCTCTGCATAGCACCCGATGGCGATGATAAGGGCATGGGAATTTAGACGTCGTGCAAGTCTCAACAGATGGCGGCACTTGCGGTCGGCAATGTGGGTTACGGTGCACGTGTTCAGGATGTAGACGGAGGCACCGTTCGGGTGTGGGGTGATCCTGTATCCCCGCTCGGCGAACCGGTTTATTAGAGATTCACTCTCTGCCTGATTTAACTTACAGCCCAATGTCTCCAGGGCAACACAATTGTTAAGATTTCCCATATACTCATCAATCAACAGGTCTGGTGCTTATTGCTAATGTCCCCAGAATAAGATTCACCACGAGCCATTCAGGGCTATGAAATAGTTCCGCCCTCTACAAGGCGAAAGTAAACGCACTCCTTCTATCTTCCTTTGACTCAAGGTCTACGCATGCTATTATAGGGTTTGAGCCCTGTAGCGGTCAAGAAAATATGGCGACTTGCGCTCGGTACATGATATACTGTAAAAACTACAGCATAAAGGAGGTACCTTTCCCTTGTCTAATAGAGTTGTGGTCACTGGAATTGGAATGGTCAGCCCTGTTGGGCTCGATGTGCCTACAACATGGCAGGCATTGATTTCAGGCAAATCTGGCGTTGACTATATAACCCAGTTCGATTCCGAATCCTTCGCTACCAAGATCGCCGCTGAGGTAAAAAATTTTGACCCCGGTCTATACTTGGAACGCAAGGAGTATAGACGCTTGGATCGCTTTGTTCAATTTGCTATAGCGGCAAGTATGCAAGCCGTAGAACATGCCAACTTAGCCATTGGTACCACTAATGCTGTGGAGATCGGTGTGGTCATCGGGGTTGGGGTAGGTGGGCTGAGGACATTAGAGGACCAGCACCAGGTGCTTATAGATCGGGGACCTGATAGAGTAAACCCGTTTCTCATACCTATGATGCTTGCCGACATGGCTGCAGGCCAAGTGGCAATTTTATTAGGAGCGAAGGGACCCAATTTCTGTGTTACGTCTTCCTGTGCCAGTAGCTCCGATGCAATTGGTCAGGCCTTCGATATTATTAGGCGCGGTGCTGCCCAGGCGATGATTGCGGGGGGGGCTGAGGCGACAATCACACCGCTGGGCATTGCTGGCTTTAACGCAGCACGAGCCCTTTCTACAAAAAACCATGAGCCGCTGAAGGCATCTCGACCTTTTGATGCGGAGCGGGATGGCTTTGTTATGGGGGAGGGGGCAGCGATACTCATTATGGAAAGCCTTCCCTTTGCAATGAAGAGGGGCGCCCCGATCTTGGCGGAAATTATGGGATATGGTGCTACCGATGATGCTTACCACGTTACCCAACCAGCGGATGGGGGTGAGGGTGGTGTAAGAGCGATGAGAATCGCCCTCAAGGAGGCAGGATTGGAGCCTGGAGAGATAGATTACATTAATGCTCATGGCACATCAACTCTCATAAATGACAGGAGTGAAACCATAGCTATGAAGGGCGTCTTTGGAAGTGAAGCCTACCGGGTTCCCATTAGTTCTACAAAATCTATGATAGGGCATCTGCTGGGTGCGGCCGGAGCTATTGAGGCGGCGATATGCGTACTTGCTATCCAGAATGGGGTGATACCACCGACGATAAATCTCGATAACCCTGATCCAGATTGTGACCTCGATTATGTGCCAAATGTAGCTCGTCAGGTGGAGGTTAATACTACTTTATCTAATGTATTCGGCTTTGGAGGACACAACTCTACTCTGATATTACGCAGGTATGTGGAGAACGCATGAGCCTTAGCAGTTGGGAAATACTGCCTATCTTACCAGAAGCGGAGCTTTCCAGGATTTGTGGGGAAGACCTTACACCATTAGTAGCTCAACTTTTATATAATCGGGGTATCACCAGCCCGACACAAATTGAACCCTTTCTGGCCGCAGATGAGCGCCTCCTTCATGATCCCTTCCTGCTACCGGATATGGAAAAAGCGGTGGCAAGAGTATACCGAGCATTGCTATCCGGGGAGGCTATTGCTATATATGGAGATTTCGATGCAGATGGTATTACTGCCACTGCCCTCCTTGTCGAGGGTCTCTCAGCCCTGGGAGGAAATGTAATTCCCTATATTCCCCACCGTGCGGATGAGGGCTATGGTATAAACGATGCTGCGTTAGACCGCTTAGCGAAACAAGGGATTAATTTAGTGGTCACGGTAGATTGTGGTATCACCGCAATCGAAGAGGTGGAGGTGGCAAAGAAATTGGGGCTTGATATCGTGATCACCGATCATCACACAGTCCCTGCGCAAATACCATCAGCCATTGCGGTGGTCGATGCAAAGAGGGCCGACTCCCGTTATCCCTTCCCTGAGCTTGCCGGTGTAGGTGTGGCCTACAAACTATTACAGGCGCTTTATCGATCTATCGGCAAGGAAGGTGATATTGAAGCGTATTTGGACCTGGTGGCCCTGGGAACTGTTGCTGACATGGTTTCTTTACTCGGGGAAAATCGATATCTGGTAAAAAAGGGCCTTGAGGTACTTCATAATACAAAAAGACCTGGATTAGAGGAGATAGCCAGATGCGCCGGGGTACCTATTTCGAGCGTAGACTCGGAGACCATTTCATGGGTTTTGGCACCTCGAATTAATGCAGCAGGGCGGCTGGACCATGCTGGCGTAGGCTATCATCTATTGACAACCAGCTCCTCAGATGAAGCAAGGAGGCTTGCCGGTCTATTAGAGAGGAAGAACACGGAACGGAAAAGCTTAACTGAAGAAATGTTGCTTAAGGCAAGAGAGCAAATAAATGCCACTGATACCGATTCCCCTCTTCTTATGGTTGGGGGAGAAGATTTTCATAGTGGGGTGGTTGGTATAGTTGCCGGCAGGTTGGTAGATGAGTTTTGCCGCCCGGTGATCGTATTTGAGCGGGGAAGGGAGTGGAGCAGGGGGAGCGCTAGAAGCATTCCGAGTTTTAACCTCGTTGCAGCAATGAGCGATTGCAGCGATCTACTCTCTCGATTTGGTGGACATCCCATGGCAGCAGGGTTTACCATAGCTACCGAGAATCTTGATCTATTTAAGGCACGATTGGTTGAGATTGCGTCAAGACAGATATCCTCTTTCGAAATACGCCATTTAATTTCCATTGATGCTGATGTCCCAGTTTCATCACTCCGCGGGAATACTTATAAAATGATACAGCAGCTTGCTCCCTTTGGTAATGGCAACCCTTACCCGGTATTCATTGCTCGGGACATAAAGGTGGGGGAGTATCGTCTCGTGGGTGGTAGGGGGGAACATTTGAAGCTAAGGCTAATAGATGATGGTACGGCATGGAATGGTATTGGCTTCAAGATGGGCCGCCTTATTGCCGAGGTGGCCCCCAGGATGGACATCGTCTTCAACCTTGAAGTTAATCTGTGGGGTGGTGGGGAGACGCTTCAGTTAAAGATCCTCGATTTCGCCCCCGCTACTTAGCGCCCTCGCCTTCTTCATCCGGTATATAAGAAGGGTAACGCAAACTGTAAATACGATAAGCGTGATGAAGTGGGGCGCATGCAGCAAGCCTGCCACATTTACCTGATTCGAAGTCACTGCGCGGGTGAACTCGATGAAGAAACGCCCAAAGGAATAAATAGCAAGGTAAAGGATAAATAGCGAGCCGTCTGGTTTCAGCCGTCCTCTCAACAATAAGAGCACGGCGAAAAGCATGAGGTCCCAGATAATTTCATAGACCGGAGATGGGTGTCTGGCCTCCCATAAAATGGTGGTAGAGTAAGCATTCGGATGGGTATAGATGAAGGCCCACGGCAAAGAGGTTGGCGTTCCATAGGCATCGCCATTTATGGTGCAACCGATCCTCCCCACGGCTTGAGCAAGGGGCAACGCCGGGGCGATGACGTCAGCGAGATGTCCAATCTGCAGATGTTTTATCCTGGCAAATAAAAAAACCGCCAGTGTCGCTCCAAAGATAGTCCCGAGAATGGATAACCCGCTAAAAAACTGTGTAAATATCAGCGCAGGGTCGTGTATATAGGTGCTCCCGAAATAGTCTATAACGTGGAATAGCCTGGCCCCGATAATACCGCCAACAATGGCCCATGGTGCAGCACTATAGATGATCTCCTTCTCAACCTTCGAACCTTTGGCGAACCAGAGGGATGCCCCGATCCCTACGATGACAGCGAGGACCACCATAACCCCGTGCCAGCCTATGTCGAAGGAACCTATGCTGAAGAAGATGGGATTGATACCTATTTCAATAGACATCCTATTTCATTCTATGGTAGTTATATTACTTAGGTCAAGGAAGCAGGAAAAGGCCGCACTTTAGTGCACTTTTTATATGATTATGTTAGAATGGTTAAACTTTAGGTTGGCAAAGGAGATAGGGATGGCGGAGGAAATCCGGAGCTTTCTAAATCATCTGGCAATTGAGAAAGGATACTCAGAGAATACTATCAATGCCTACAGAAATGATCTCAATCAGCTTGCAGATTTCGTAGAAGAAACGGCAGTGGGAAAAGGCTACACACCCGATTGGTCAAGTGTTGATCGCAATCTTCTCATCAGTTACATACTCGATCTAAAGGAGCGGAACTATGCCCCTGCGACCGTAGCTCGCAAGGTTGCTGCAGTAAAGTCCTTCTTCGATTTCCTGGTTGCCGAGGGCATTATCAAGAGCGACCCTACGGAGAACCTTAGCTCACCAAAGGTGGGTAAATCATTGCCCAAACCCCTCTCTGCTGCCGAAGTGGAATTGCTGCTGGCAGCGCCTGCCAAGCTGTCCACACCTGAGGCGAAACGGGATGTAGCCATGATAGAGCTGCTCTATGCCGGTGGCATGAGAGTATCAGAGCTTATTTCCCTGAACATGGGTGATGTAAACCTGGAGGCGGGCTTCGTGCGCTGCCTGGGGAAGGGATCCAAGGAGCGTATTATCCCCATTCATCAGGAGGCCAGCAGGTTCGTAAAGGAATACATAGTAGAGGCTCGCACTCAATTGCTGCGTGATAAGGATGAGCAGGCTTTGTTCTTGAATCGTAGAGGTGAGCGGCTAACCAGACAGGGCTTGTGGCTTATCCTGAAGACCTATGCCAAGGCAGCGGGAATAAAAAAACCGGTTACTCCCCACACCTTGCGGCATAGCTTTGCCACTCATGTATTAAATGGTGGAGCCGACCTGAGGGCTGTTCAGGAGCTATTAGGGCATGCCAATATTTCCTCAACGCAGATATACACGCACCTTACCAGTGAGCATGTGCGACAGGCCTATGAAAAGGCGCATCCCAGAGCTCAAGATTGAAAGACGAATTGAAAGTAGTACGCTTAATAATATTGCGGTTGAAAAGGGAATAAAGTTGACAAGGGAAGTTGTTACTGGGAAGATGATTGGTGTAAGGGATGGGCCGGTTATGGTTATTGGAGTAATGGGGCAAGAGAAAAAATACCCGTTGGATTGTGAGCTTAGTATTGAGTGGGCGTTCACTCGTATGAATACAATGGTTGTATGTCAGGTAGAAGATGGTAGGATTATCAGAGTGGAGTGAAAAATGCCAAAGAAATCACATCGTATTGCCTCACGGCAAGCAGAAATCAGCAAGCAAGGGAAACGAAAGAAGAAATCACAGGCATCACAGAAGGACACCATGCCTTCTGGTGCTCCTGCTGTCCAATCAACTCAATCAACTGAGACCACTTACAAGTCCCCTGTTTCGTCCTCGACTGTGTCTACCACGCAGCCTTATAGTGCCTCTCCAATAGCTCAGCCCGCTCCTGCGGCACGACAGGTAGCCCCACGCTATCAATATGTTATGGCAGATTTAAAGAAGATCGCCATGATCAGCGGGGCTTTGCTTGTTATCCTAATAGTTCTTGTTTTTGTGCTGGAATAGGATGCCATGGAAGCGAGGCGCTTCGAGGGGCAGCTAAAGGCATTGCCCTCAAAGCCGGGTGTATATCTATTTAAAGATATCTCGGGCAATGTGCTTTATGTGGGAAAGGCTGCCAATCTCCATAATCGGGTAAGGAGCTATTTCGGAGCTCAGGTAACGCTTCCTCTAAAGATACAGAGGATGGTGGCTCTGGCGAGCTGTTTTGAGTTTTTCGTTACTGATTCCGATCAGGAGGCGCTCATCCTCGAGTGCAGCCTGATAAAAAAGCACCACCCCCGCTACAATGTACGCCTCAAGGACGATAAGACTTATCCCTATCTGAAAATTAACATACATGAAGACTGGGCCAGGGTCTACGTCACCAGGCGCGTGGAAAAAGACGGCAGCCGTTACTTCGGACCCTTCGCAAATGCCGGATCGATTAGAAAGACCGTTAACTTATTGAGGAAGCTTTTCCCTTTCCGTTCCTGTAAAAAGGTTATAACCGGTATCGACCGCAGACCATGTTTGGAGTATGACCTGCACCGATGTGCTGGCCCCTGTATAGGGGCTATATCGAGAGATGAATACCGTGAAATTATCAATCAGGTTATCATGTTTCTGGAGGGGAAACAGGAGAGCGTGGTGAAGGGGCTGGAGCAGAAGATGGTAGAGGCATCGGAGCGACTGGAGTTCGAGCGGGCTGCGGTTCTGCGCGATCAGATTAATGCTATTGAAATGGTCACCGAACGGCAGAAAATATTTTCAGCTGAGAGGGGTGATCAGGATGTCATTGCACTTGCGCAGAATAGGGATCAGGCTTATGTAGAGGTATTCTTCATCCGTGGTGGCCGCCTTATCGAGAGGGACTATTTCATCATGCAGGGGACACAGGATGAAGAGCGGGGACGGATCATGACTGGCTTCCTCAACCAGTTCTATGATTCAGCGACCTATGTCCCGCCAGTCATCCTGCTGCAGTACCCCCCCGATGACTTTTTTATGCTCAAGCAGTGGCTTGAGAGCAAACGGGGGAGGGATAGAAAAGGGGTTAGCCTTCAAGTTCCCCAACGAGGGGAAAAAAAGAAGCTGGTAGAAATGGTAGCGGAGAACGCCCGTCATGGTATGGAGCAGCTCAAGGCAAGGCAGTTTGCCGATTACGAGAATAATACTGCTGCCTTGGAAGAGTTAAAAGAAGCCATTTCTCTACCACGGGCTGCGAAGCGGGTCGAGTGCTATGATATTTCTGATATTCACGGGACATCGGCGGTAGGCAGCATGGTAGTTTTCCAGGAGGGACAGCCTATGAGAACACACTACCGCCGCTTCCGTATTAAGATTGTGGAAGGAGCCGATGACTACGCCATGATCCGGGAGGTATTAAAGCGGCGCTTTAAGAAGGCCGAGGGGTTTAAAGGCAACGATACATCATCCTGGGCCATAGTGCCCGACCTGGTACTTATCGATGGCGGCAGGGGACATCTGAATGCTGCCATCGATACGATGAGGGAGATAGGGGTGGACTTCATTCCTGTTGCCAGCATTGCTAAAGAGAATGAGGAGTTATACCGCCACGGTATCGGCGATCCCATAATCCTTCCCCGTACATCGGCGGCTTTACATCTGGTGCAGCGAATAAGGGATGAAGCGCACCGCTTTGCGCTAGGCTATCACCACAGCGTGCGACGAACCGAAGCGATGGCATCAGCTTTGGATAATGTGCATGGCATTGGTCCCAAGCGAAAGAGAGCGCTGTTGAAGAACTTCGGATCGGTTAAAGCGATAAGAGAGGCCGATATAGACGATATTGCGGCGGTGGTTGGTATGACTCGTTCTCTAGCGCAGAGGGTGAAGGAATGTCTGTGATCTGCAGATTTGGAGAATAACACGTGGGGAGACTATATAGTTGGGGACACTGATTCCTTAGCCTGGCCGTATCACCCACATATCTAAACCATCAACTTGCCCAGGTTTCCCTTCTGCCGGAGCATCTGTTCGGCATCATGGATGATGCTATCGATTAGCTCCTTAACGCTCATTACCCTGTCGATGACTCCGACAGCAAGCGAGCCGCCGGCTATCTTCAGAATCACATCGAGGTCAAAGTCACTCTCCCAGTCTATTTCACCTATCTCGGACTGCCTGAACATTACCTGTTCCAGGTGTTGAAGCCACTGGTCCATGGGCATGTTGCCCCTTTCTCCTATTATCTTCTCATAGTCTTCAGGCGTAGGTGGGACCAGAGCGCGTTCGCGGTATTCTTTGTCCCAGGGTTGAGCCTCCACCAGCTCTTGCTTAAAGCGTTGCGATACGGGGCACTCCTCGGTAGCGAGGAAACGGGTGCCCATGTAGATACCCTCCGCCCCCATGGAAAGGGCGGCAAGAAAGCCGCGGGCATCGCCAATGCCACCAGCCGCGATAAGTGGCACCTTAAGTTGCTTCACAGCAGTAGTGATACTGATCAAGGTAGGGAGCTGGAAGATGCTCTTGAAGGCTGTTCCTTCAAGCCCAACGATAACCACTGCATCGGCCCCCTGACGCTCGGCAGCAAGGGCGTGCTGAACTGTAGCTACCTTATGCACCCATTTCAGTCCAGCCTCCTGTATACGCTTGCCGTGATTATCAGCGCGGTACGCAGATGTGAAGATCACCGGCACCATCTCCTCGATTGCCACCTCCCGCATTTCGTCGATTCGGGGGCAAAGCCCCACGGAGAGGTTGATCCCGAAGGGCTTATCAGTCATGGAACGCGCCTTCTTTATATCTTCTCTCAGCCTCTCCGGAGTGCGCCAGGAGCTGGCGGTGATGATGCCAAACCCACCCGCTTCGGAAACGGGTGCGGCTATGGCTGATGTGCCGAAGCCGCCAAAGGCCCCCTGTATTATGGGATATTTACTGCCCAACAGTTCTGTTACCGCCGTATTCCAGTTCATATGTCTCCTTCGCCCCTGCATTATCTCAAGGAAGACATACGCCGTCAACGGCTATTCTTGCCGCCTGTAGAATACTGAGGTGGAGATTCAAGCATAGAGCTTGAAGGCAGAAGACAAAGACATCTTCTATTCGTGACCTGTA
>JAIWEW010000034.1:0-10364 GCA_048632005.1 bacterium | reverse complement strand
CGCGCATATAATAGAGCCTATCTTATAGAGACTGCTAAAATACTCTCAATCAACCCCCTATATCCCCCAGTCTTGGGGGACTTCTAAAGCTGGGGGACACCCCCAGACCCACAGCCTGTATCCTGCACCTCTTTTTCAGCGGTCTCTTATAGCATAAGCGTGGACAGGGGTTGGATCTCTTCTAAAACTGATAGGGTATGTAGACATTTGTTAGGAAAATGTATGTTGACATTGGCAAAGATGTTGGGCTAGAATAATTTAGTCGGAGGGGAGGTTACTCATGATCGAGATGACCATCGATAGCATCCGAATGAGCCTGATGAATTATCAGCGGGTAGTGATACTCAAGGAGAAGGGTGGAGAGCGTTACCTTCCTATCTGGATCGGCCCCGCGGAGGCGGACTCAATAGCGCTGAAATTGCAGGACGTGCAGGTACCCCGACCGATGACGCATGACCTGTTGCGCTCCGCGATAGAGGCTCTGGGTGCTGCAGTCAACTCGATCGTGATAAACGACCTTCGAAATGATACCTTCTTTGCAAGGATCCTCCTTATGGTTGACGGAAGGGAAATGGAGATCGATTCCCGTCCCAGCGATGCCATCGCCCTTGCGGTAAGGGTGGAAGTGCCGATTTATGTCGATGAGTCGGTGCTGGATAAAGCCGGGATACTGCTCCCTGCTAATGGTGAACAGGGTGAGCTTAGCGATGATGAGCTGACCAAGCTGTCCCCCTTCAGGGACTTTATCGATACCCTGAACATGGATGATTTGGGGAAATCATAGCTCCTTATCTAGAGGTAGTACTATGGATGATAAATTAATCAAGCGCTTGATGACGAATATAAAGTGTAGCGTATGCGGGGAGCATTACGACAGGGAAAATGTGAGGATTCTCGGTCGCTATACTGATTTATGGTTTGTTAGCGTTTATTGTCTCAGCTGTCAAAATCAGGGTTTAGTGGCTGCGGTGCTCAAGGAAGGTGAGTCGATCGAGTTGGTTACCGACCTTACTGAAGATGAGTATATGAAGTTCGGTAATACGGCTACGGTAGACGCCGATGATGTTCTGGATGTCCATGACTTCTTAAAAGATTTCGATGGAGATTTTGCACGCGTTTTCTTGGAGGGGGCAGGATAAGAAGGCGATAGCTTCTACATGCTTAGTTGATTAAAGAAAGATTGCTGAAGTAGTCTGAACCAACCCCCAAATCTCCCAAGATTGGGGGATTTTTAGTGATGGGGGCCCCCGATAGATCGGGGGGCACTTCGGCCTACCCCCAGACCTCAAGTCCCGAATGTATAGGCGCGCCCATTTTTCAGCGGTCTCTGTCTATATTCACGCCAATCTTACTGTGCCTCAGATAGCCCGAAGATTCAACCTGAGAAGCAATGCAATGGCTGGTTACCATTTTTGTAAGCTTTGCCCGTGACCCTGAGCCACTTCAAGAGTATGCATGGAAGCCCGGAGGGCTTTCTAGGCATTATTGCTTACTCAAGAATAAGCCGATTGGTCGATGCAGCCATGTGACTGGAGAAGGTAATATCTGCCAGGGAAGAGGGGATCGCACCTACATCCCCGGGAATTTCCGAAGATGCCTACTATATAAAAGTAGGCGTTTATTGGGTAGTTTGGGCTTTGATTTACGTCCCGATAGGTCGGGGGGGTTTAATAATGGTAGATTGTCCGGGTTAGTAGCACATGATATACTGATTCGGGTGAATGAAGTTTGAATCGGTGGGAGGCGGCATTCAGGTTTACTGGGGTTGGGTTTTATATTGGCGCATGCATTGTCGGGGGGGTCTATCTTGGGGTTTGGCTTGATAAGAAGGTTGATATTAGCCCTCTGTTTACCTTGCTCGGGCTTGGCCTGGGCTTATTTCTTGCTTTCTATGGAACATACCGCATGCTCATCCCCGCTATCGGCAATAGGAAGGATGAGGGGGATTAGTGGCTAGATTTAGCCGGTGGCAGCGTATCCTAATCATCGTCCTTGTTGTCTTCATTTTAATAGCAGTAGGAGCCGTCTTTTTCCCCATTTCTATGCCCCATTTTCAACTCGCTCCTGAAAGGCCCTTTGGGGAGGACATCCCGATTACCAATACCATGATTGCTGCCTGGCTTACCATCATTGTAGTTGGGATTCTCTCCTATTTCGCCACGCGTAAGATGAAGCTTGTGCCTCGGGGGCTGCAGAACATAATGGAGGTTACTCTGGAGGCGCTCATAGGTTTCGTGGAGAGCATCGCGGGAAAGGACAATGGGCGTAAATTTTTCCCCGTGGTTGCCACCATCTTCATCTTTGTCATTGCCAATGCCTGGCTGGCGCTATTCCCCGGTTTCATGAGCATAGGTTTGTGGGAGGGCCATGGTGAGGAGCAGGTTCTGGTACCTTTATTTAGGGGGGCGAATACCGATGTAAATTTCCCCCTTGCACTGGCTCTCGTTTCCTTTATCTTTGTAGAGTTCTGGGGCTTTAAGGCTCATGGCTTCACCAGCTATATGGGCAAGTTTGTCAATTTTCGTCGGTACTTTAGTGGTTGGGGGAAGGTGCTACGGGGCCAGGTCGGCAGCGGTATGGGCATGCTATTTACTGGGGTTATAGATATATTTGTAGGCTTCATCGAGATGTTAAGTGAGTTGATACGTGTCGTCAGCTTCACCTTTCGTCTATTCGGCAATATGACCGCCGGGGAGATCCTGGTTTTCTCGATGATGTTTCTGATTCCCTGGGTAGCGGCAGTGCCGTTCTATGGACTGGAGCTTTTTATTGGTTTTGTTCAGGCTCTTATCTTCTGTGGTTTGACCGTGGTTTTCCTGGTTATGGCAGTTGCTCCTCACGAGGAGCATTAATATATATTAAATGTGAAAGGGGGATAAATTATGGATGCCGAAACTATGAAGTTGCTAGCTGCAGCAATCGCCATTGGCGCTGGCGCCCTGGGACCTGGCTTGGGGATTGGTATGTTAGGGTATGGCGCCATGCAGGCATTGGGACGCAATCCCGAAGCAAAGGGACCCATCCAGACTAATATGATCCTGGCTATCGCCTTCGCTGAGGCTATCGCAATCTATGCCCTCATTGTGTCCATTATGCTGATCTTTATCGCATGATTTCCGGGCTTCAATCTAGAAAGGCGAGTTGATATGGGCGCTATAGGGATTGACTGGCAGGTTTTACTGGCTCAATTTGTAAACTTCGCTATTCTTTTTGGCCTCCTAACTGTCGTGCTCTATAAACCGATGCGCCGGATGCTTGATGAGCGCTCTAACAGAATCAAAGAGAGCATGGACCAGGTAGAGCAGATCAAGGAGCAGATGGCCAAGACCGAGGAGCAGGTTAAGCTGCAAATAGATACTGCTCGCAGGGAGGGACAGGATATATTGGCGCAAGCGGCTCAAATGGGAGAGCGCCTCAAGGAGGAGGCAAAAGGGGAGGCAAGGCAGGAGGCGGAGGTTATCGTCGCCCGGGCACGCACTGAGATAGAGCGGGAGCGTGAGCAGGCTATCGATGAGGTCAAGCGCGAGTTTGTTGACCTGGCGATAAGAGCTGCCGAGAAGGTAGTCCATGAGAGCCTGGATCGGGAGAAGCACCGGCGCCTTATAGAGGAGGTACTGGAGCAGGCACCGAAGAGGGAAGGTTGATGGTGGGGGTTACGACGAAGGAGGGTTAATGGCGCGGGTTGCGGCTAAAAGGCATGCACAGGCGGCGTTTCAGATCGCGCTGGAGCGGGACGAATTAGAGATTTGGCGAGGGGACCTAGAGCGGCTCTCCGCATTGGTGAAGGATCCCCTTCTATTTGCCTTTTTGGAAAGCCCACGGATTAATTTTGAGGAAAAAGGAAGGATCTTGCGCCAGGGACTCGAGGGGGTTAATCCCCTGGTAATGAACTTAGCCTTACTAGTGGTAGCACGTGGGAGGTTGGACCTGGTAGCCGATATGGTCCTTGAGTACGGACAGCTGGTCGATGAACAGCGGGGGATCGCCCATGCCGAAGTGGCGACAGCTGTTCCCATAGAGCTCGAAGATAAAGACAAGCTCGTTCGATATCTCAGCGATTTGGTAGGGCTGAAGATTGTTCTCACCGAAAGGGTTGACCCCTCAATTATTGGCGGGCTTGTAGCCAGGGTGGGCGATAAGATCATTGATGGCAGCACTAGGTCCCGGCTTCTTGCTCTCAGAGAAAGCCTGTTGAAATAGGAGGTTTTTCATTCTCCGCGTGAGTGTGATGGGGCTGATTGGAAGGTCACTCGCGGAGATGGATTGACGGGATAGATAGGAGGTTATAACAAGATGGCTCGTGCTCAAGATTTCACTGCAATTATAAAACAGCAGATCGAGCAGTTTGGCACAACGGTAACCATGGTTGATGTGGGTGTGGTGGTAGAGGTGGGTGATGGTATTGCCCGTATTCACGGGCTATCCGGTGTCAAATCCAGCGAATTGCTACAGTTCCCTAATGATGTAATCGGTATTGCCCTGAACCTGGAGGAAGATAGCGTTGGAGCGGTGATCCTAGGCGAGGCGGAAGGGGTGAAAGAGGGGGACGAGGTGCGCTCCACCGGGCGGATCGCCGAGGTTCCAGTAGGTGATGGCCTTATAGGTCGGGTAATTGATCCTTTGGGTGAACCCCTGGATGGCAAGGGGCCGCTGAAATTCGAAAAAACCCGGGCGGTAGAGCGAGTGGCTCCCAACGTTGTAACACGCAAGTCGGTGGATACCTCTGTCCATACAGGGATCAAGGCTATAGATAGCATGATCCCTCTGGGGCGCGGGCAGCGTGAGCTGATTATTGGCGACCGTGCTACCGGTAAGACCGCCATTGGTATCGACGCTATCATCAGCCAGAAAGGTGGCGACCTCACCTGCATATATGTTGCAATAGGTCAGAAGACCTCTAAGGTAGCACAAACGGTGGCTATACTTGAGCAATACGGCGCAATGGAGCATACCATCGTTGTATCAGCCCAGGCATCAGACTCAGCGGCACTGCAGTACCTTGCCCCGTATGCTGGTTGTTCTATCGGGGAGGAGTTTATGGAGCAAGGGAAAGATGCCCTTATTATCTATGATGACCTCTCCAAGCATGCGTGGGCCTATCGTCAGATTTCTTTACTTCTGCGTCGACCCCCAGGTCGTGAGGCATACCCGGGTGACGTCTTCTATCTCCATAGCCGCCTCCTCGAGCGCGCTGCTAAGTTAGCGGATGAGTATGGCGGCGGCTCACTTACTGCTCTGCCTATTATCGAAACCCAGGCTGGCGATATCTCAGCATATATTCCTACCAACGTAATATCTATTACCGACGGACAGATATACCTGGAGAGCGACCTGTTTAACGCCGGTGTACGGCCAGCGCTGAATGTTGGCCTCAGCGTTTCCAGGGTTGGTGGCTCTGCCCAGACGCGGGCAATGAAGAAGGTGGCGGGGAAATTAAGGCTGGACCTTGCACAGTACAGGGAGCTAGTGACCTTCGCCCAGTTTGGTGCTGCCGAGCTGGACAAGACAACCAGGGCACAACTGGAGCGTGGACAGCGCATTACCGAGGTGCTGAAGCAGCCTCAATATGTTCCCATGAATGTAGAAAAAGAGGTGTCTATACTATATGCCGTGATCAACGGCTATCTCGATGATGTTCCCGTGGATAAGGTCATGGCCTTTGAAGGGGCGTTCCATCGCTTTATGGAGACAAGCCACCCTGAGATTGGCCAGCGGATTGATGTGGATAAGCAAATAAGCGATGAGACCGAAGAGGCGCTTAAGCAGGCGATCAACGAGTTCAAACAGCAAGTGCCATATTAAGGTCACAATAGTCATATGTAGAGCAAGCAAAGGGATATATATACTTTAACGGTTTAAAGAATGGCTACTATACGTGAAATACGACGCCGCATAAAGAGTGTCAAGAACACCGCTAAGGTTACCAAAGCGATGGAGATGGTCGCTGGTTCTAAGATGAAGCGGGCCCAGGAGCGCACTATTGCCGCTCGCCCCTATGCTGAGAAAATGCAGCAGGTTCTCGCTGACCTTGCTGCGCAAGGCCGCTTTGGCGAGGACGTACATCCTCTCCTTCAGAAGCGTGAAGTGAATAGAATTGCCCTCATCCATATAACTCCTGACCGTGGCCTTTGTGGAGGGCTTGTTGCCAATGTCAATCGCAGTGTAGCGAACTTCATCCTGGAGCAGAATGTTCTCATAACTACAGTTGTCGTCGGTCGTAAAGGGAGAGATTTTATGATTCGCTCGGGCCAGGAAGTGCGTGCCGAGTTTACGCAGCTTGGCGATCGCCCGTCCATCGTGGATATCCAGCCTATAACCCATATCGTCATCGATGATTATACAAATGGCCTCATCGATGAAGTATATGTATCGTATACACGGTTTGTAAATACTATGAACCAGCAGCCAGTGCTGTGGCGGCTGCTTCCTATTGAGCCGACGGCTATTGAGCCGGGGCAAAGTGTGGAATATATATACGAGCCATCGCCGGCTGAGGTACTCGCTGAGCTTCTCCCTCGCTTTGTTGAAAAGGAACTCTACCATGTCATCCTTGAGGCCATCGCCAGCGAGCAGTCAGCACGAATGGTAGCAATGCGCAGTGCCACCGATAATGCTAAGGAGATAGTTGAGGAGCTTACCCTTACCTATAACAAGGTGAGACAGGAGATGATTACGAAGGAGCTTCTGGATATAGTCGGGGGAGTGGCGGCATTGGGATAGGGCAAACGTAAGAAGTGATGCTGGTTTAGAATAAGGCAGGAGGTTGTTATGGCAAAAGGAAAGGTAGCTCAGATCATTGGTACGGTGGTAGATATAGAGTTTCCACCTGATGCGCTGCCTGCAATCAATAATGCTATTGAGATCCCCACTAATGGGGACAAGATTATCCTCGAGACACAGCAGCATGTCGGCAATAACTGGGTTCGCTGTCTCGCTATGTCCCCCACCGATGGCCTGGCGCGCGGTGCCGAGGCTATCGATACCGGGGCACCGATCTCTGTCCCCGTGGGGCATGCTACCCTGGGACGCCTGTTTAATATTCTCGGTGAGCCCCTGGACAATTTGGGCCCCGTTGAGGCTAGCGAGCGATGGCCTATCCACCGCGCGGCACCCGCCTTTCAGGATCAGGAGACCTCCACTGAGATGCTAGAGACTGGACTTAAGGTAATTGACCTTATTACTCCCTTTACCAAAGGGGGAAAGGTTGGCGCCTTCGGCGGTGCCGGTGTGGGGAAGACTGTTGTTATCATGGAGCTCATTCGTAATATCGCCACCCAGCATGGTGGTTTCTCCGTTTTCGCCGGTGTCGGGGAGCGTTCTCGTGAGGGTAATGACCTCTGGCATGAAATGAGAGATTCGGGGGTTATCGATAAGACGGTGCTTGTTTTCGGGCAGATGAATGAGCCACCCGGAGTGAGGGTGCGTATTGGCTTCACCGGTCTCACGATGGCGGAATACTTCCGCGATGTTGAGGGGCAGGACGTGCTGCTTTTCATCGACAATATCTATCGCTATACCCTGGCGGGTATGGAGGTATCGGCCCTGTTGGGTCGGATGCCGTCGGCGGTGGGTTATCAGCCTACTCTGGCTACCGAGATGGGTGCTTTGGAGGAGAGGATTACCTCCACTAAAAAGGGCTCCATCACCTCTTTCCAGGCAATCTATGTCCCCGCTGACGACTATACTGATCCCGGTGTTGCTACAGTCTTTGGTCACCTTGATGCTGTAGTCGCCCTGGAGCGCGCTATCGCTGAGCAGGCGCTCTATCCTGCTGTTGATCCGCTGGTCTCCACCTCTCGCATCCTTGATCCAAACATTGTTGGTGAGGAACATTACGGCGTGGCACGCGGGGTGCAGCGGGTGCTCCAACGGTATAAAGACCTGCAGGATATTATCGCAATATTGGGTATGGAAGAGCTCGCAGAGGAAGACAAACTTACAGTAATGCGCGCACGCAAGATCCAGAGATTTCTCTCACAGCCGATGTTTGTTGCCGAAGCATTCACCGGTACGGAAGGCCGCTACGTTCCCGTTAAAGAGACGATACGTGGTTTCAAGGAAATACTTGATGGAAAACACGATGCCCTTCCCGAGCAGGCCTTCTGGATGACGGGTACCATAGATGAGGCAGTGGAGAAGGCGAGGAAGCTGGAGGAATAATAGTTGTGATATCAGGGGTACAGGGAGTAGAAATCCTTGGATAAATTGAAGTTTGAAATCGTGACTGCGGAACGTCTGCTCTACTCGGATGATGTTGATATCGTCATCGCCCCGGGCGTCCAGGGGCAAATGGGTATTCTTCCCAGCCATGCTCCACTCTTGACCATGCTTCAGCCCGGCGAGCTAGTGGTTAGGAAGGACGGCGAGGAGACAGCCATGTTTGTGAGCGGCGGGTTTCTCGAGATAATGCAGAATCGGGTTACCGTGCTTGCCGATACCGCCGAGCGGGCTGAGGAGATCGATACTGCCCGTGCTGAAGTGGCGAAAGGCCGAGCCGAAGCGAGGCTTAGGGAACATGTTCCTGAAATGGACCTTGCCCGTGCCGAGGTGGCACTCAAGCGCTCTCTGGTGCGGCTCAAGGTAGCGGAGCGAAGGAGAAAACCGAAGTCTGGCTTAGGGGGAGCCCAGGGACTTTAGATGGTAGGTCATAGTTTGCAGGGCGAGCGTGGGGTCTACCTCCTGCATGCGTACGTCCTTGGGTACCCGGGCTGCAGCAGGGGCATAGTTTAATATTGCTTTAATACCGCAATCTACCACGCAGTCGATGGCCCTTTGGACCTGTGACGGGGGCACGGCGACAATGCAGATTTCTATACCCTGACTTTTCACCGTATCGGCGAGCTCGGCTAGATCCTGAATCATTAGTCCGCTTACGTTTCTGCCAATTTGATGAGGGTCAATATCAAAAGCAGCCACAATGTTGAACTCGCGTAGCGCGAGCATGCGAAAGTCGAGGATTGCCTTTCCCAATCTTCCCACACCAATGAGAGCCACGCACCACTCCCTGTTAAGCCCCAGAATCTGTCGCAGTTCCTCCTTGAGCAGTGCAATGTTATAGCCTTTTCCCTGTTTGCCAAACTTGCCGAAATAACTCAGGTCCTTTCGAATTTGCGCGGGGGTCATCCGTAATCTTGCCCCCAACTCTTGTGAACTGACCACCTCAGCGTTCTCCTCCGTAAGGAGAGTAAGGATGCGTAGATATAACGGCAAGCGAAATATTACCACATCTGGGATTTGTGATGCCATGTTTTTACTCATTTAGCCCGTTGCAAACCAGGCTAGCGTAACGTCTTTGTGTTGCTGTTTGGACTGGAACGGTATATTTATCTCACGGTGGAAGGTTATTTAAGGTATCTTGATGACCCAAAACTCGTTTTATTCAGATCGAGCTTTCTCCTGTAGCAGACCCTCGATTAGCTCAATTACAATACGGCCTTTCTCCAGGTCTATCGATATTACTACATCCTCGATGGCGGGGATCAGTAGCTCTCCGTGCTTGGACGGCACTACATATACATCGTTGCTCCCTGTGGGCAGGATGTGGGCGATCCGACCCAGAAGCTCCCCTTCAGTAGTCCAGACCTCGAGGCCGAGAAGCTGAAACTGATAATACTCACCATTCGGTAGTGGGCGAATCTGGGATTGTGGCACCTCTAGGAATTGCCCGCGAAGCTCTGTAGCATCCTCCACCTTGTCGATGGTGGCCAGCTTGAGGATTACCCTCCCCCGGTGCCATCTGCTCTGTTCGATAGTCACCGCTCGTCCCTTGATGTAGACCTTCTCCTGGGGCGAGAATCGATCCGGGAAGTCTGTCATCGCCTCAACCTTTACCTCACCACGCACTCCCCATACGGTAACGACTCGACCAACCGCGATGAACTGGGAATCCATATTGATATTGAACCAGGATTACATTACTACGAGCTCTACACGCGTTCCTTGCTTGGCTGCCAACACCCTTAGCAGGGTACGCATAGCTTGGACAACCCGGCCCTGTTTGCCGATCACCCGTCCCATATCCTCCTGGTCAACCTGCAGCTTAAGGAGTACACCGCCCTCGCTTTGCTCCTCGGTTACCACCACATCATCCGGCTTGTTCACGATCGCCTTGGCTATATACTCGACAAGCTCTTTCATTTCCCCCTCCTATACTTGTTCTTCGATCCCTTCTTGAGGAAGGGTCGTGTGCTATTCTTTGCCCTTAGCCGTAGGCTCTTCTTCAGCGGGCTTTTCCTCCGCCAGCTCGGCTGCGGGCTCCTCTACAGGTTCCGCCGTAGGCTCTTCCTCGGCGGGCTTTTCCTCCGCCAGCTCGGCTGCGGGCTCCTCTACAGGTTCCGCCGTAGGCTCTTCCTCGGCGGGCTTTT
>JAIWEW010000033.1:0-10464 GCA_048632005.1 bacterium | reverse complement strand
CCACGGGTTAGGGAGAAATGACTCCGATACTACTAAGATAGGTGACATACAAAGAGACCGCCCAAAAAGAGGTGCAGGATACTTCCTGCCGGGGGTCTGGGGGTGTCCCCCAGCTTCAAAAGTCCCCCAAGATTGGGGGATTAGGGGGTTGATTGAGACTATTTCAGCAGTCTCATAAAAATAGGAATGGTTGTGTCATCCAAGAGCACACCCCTTTATGATTGGCTCTAGCTGTAACTTCAGTTAATAACGAGTATGCTTTAACGCGAGTATGCTGTGGAACCGCTGTTGACATTCGCAATGAAGCACGATCCCGAAGTCACCTGAGGAAATTTATAAGGTCCCTCCATAGAACTGGATATACCGTTTCCTTAGCTGGGGGCGGAGTGAAGGAAGCCCTGCCCTTGCCCCTGAGCGGGCTACAGAGAACTGTAGATATTATCTAAATTCAACGCCCCGAGACCGATTATTTCTATAGCCACCTTTTCCTCACTATCCCGGTTTGCCCGCTTCCTGCCGAACCAGCCGGCGAATCCTCTGATGAATCTGAAGCGGTTCCTCTAGATCGCTTATCCCCGCAAGCCAGTGAAATATTGGTTCCTCTTCTTTGTCACCCTGGGCTGTTATAGCTTGCTCTACCGCCATTCGGCCTCCTTTCTCCCAGGCATCAAGGAGGATCTTCAAATCACTGATATTTGTAGAGGCAAGGCCGACTGTAGCATAGGGGAGAGAGTACTCGTTGGCATTGAAGGCGATTGCCAGCCCCCCAGCACGATCTACCGTCTCAAGCATCCTTGCGTCCGTGACGCTGTCGCCGACAACGACCACCTGTTCAGGGAATTGGCGACGAGCCCGGGCAAATCTGCGTAGCGCCGCCGCCTTCCTCCTCCCCCCCATCGGCTTAACCTCGCGATGAGCAAGGCCAAAGCTGGTTCGGGGCAGTTCCTCCCAGAAGAAGCGGTCGAGACATCTTCTTATTGCCCCATCATCCCCGTCCTTCAACGCCAGGATTTCTTGCTCGATAGCTAGCACTATTGTGCGATCCTCTTCTCGCACCAGGCTATGGTATCGGTCAATGGGAAACCGCGTGCAGGCGAGGTTCTCCAGGGCGATGCCTACGCGCTGCATTATGCGATTTGCATATTGCTCATAGCTGGTACTGATGCAGTAGACCTGCCAGTGCTTCAGGCTCATAATAAGCTCACGTGCCCCGGTAACGATTGCTGCCCTCTCGGCAAGCCCCCTTATATCCTCCTCTGTGACACCGTAATGAATTAGAAAGGGGATAATGAGAGCCAGCGTATCTCCTGGATCATAGTCATCCCTGCCATCGAGAGCACGGAGGTCATCGTAGCGGCTAATCACCTCGAAGACTTGGCCCCCATCGGGGAAGAGCTTCATCAGCTCATATGCGTTATCCTGAATGGATAAGGGGCCTTCCATATCAAAGAAAATGAGATTCATTTGGCAAGTATCCCTTTCACCCTTTGGTCTATTTCGCAGCTAAGATTGTACCCCTCAATAGGCTGTCCATCACTATTAACCACCCTATCCCCCGCTATCTTTACCATACCCTCGCTAAAGGCTTTTATGGTGGCAATGATGAGCGGGAACTCCCGCGCCAGTCTGTGCTTTCTGATTTCCCTGAAGAGTGGGTTTCTCTCGCCCCCTCGGCGTTTGATCTCCGCAATAGCGCGCCCCTTTATCTCCCCCTCCTTTATGCTACGCCACACGGCGCGAAGAAGATCACGCGCTGCCTGATCCCGTCCTGTGGAGAACCACCCGATGCGATATTTGCTCTTTGATGGCTTATTCATTTACATGGCCAAAGTATAGCCAATATTGAATTTGGTATTGAACTCGTAGTCTAGCGATCTTTTAGCGCCTTCCCCAGCTTGGCCCAAGTACTCCCCAGATGAGCCCAGGGATTGGACCTTCGCCCTCTGATCTTTCCCTCCGCCAGAGCCGTAAGGAACTGGTCCTTATCGCTGAACTGGGGCATCTCTACATAGGCGGTGCCAATATGACCCGGCGCATGAGCATCGCTGCCAGCGCTGGCGAGAAGCCGGTGAGCTTGGGCAAACCGCTCCGCCATAATGACGTGGCGTTGCAATAGAAGGCGCGAGTTGAGGACTTCGATTATGTCAATAAATGGCAGTAGTTCCTCCAGGGTTTGACGATGAATAGTGGAGCGCCGCAACCGATCGAAGGGGTGGGGGATGCATACCAGACCACCCTGCTCCTTGATCATGCGGGCTGTCTCCGCAGCAGGGAGCCCCTTGGGGATTTCCTCCGCCAAGAAGTATCCGATGATCTCTCCAGTGCTGGTTTCTATCTCATTTCCCACAATCACCGGGAATGGGGCGATCCTCTTCATCTCCACGGCACCGGCTATGGTATTGTGGTCGGTTACAGCAATACAGTTGATCCCAACATCGAGGCAGCGAGCGATAGTCTGCTCCAGCGACGTGTTACAGTCACCAGAATAAATGGTGTGGACATGAAGGTCGGCTCTTATCAAGGTGATTCATCCTTGCTTTCTAGCCCTTGCTCCGAGAAATTCTGGATCTGGCTAATCTTAAGCTCAGCCGCATTCAACCGCTCATTGCATATCTTGGCAAGCCTCATCCCTTCCTCGAATAGGGCGATCCCCTCCTCCAACCTCAGCCCTCCACCCTCCAGGGATTGAGAAATCTGCTCCAGTCTATTCAGCGCGTCTTCGAAGGAAAGCTGTTCATCCATGCCTGGAGTCCTTTCTTGGATCCGGTAACCTTGCTGCTAAATTGGCCATCGCTCACCGTGACCTCAATGGCGTCCCCACGGTGAATCTGATCGATATTATAAATAACATCACCGGTAGCGGAATGCTGCACCAGAGCATATCCGCGCCCCAGGGTAGCGAGCGGACTCAGCGAGCCAAGCTTCAGCTCTCGACCGCGGAGTTTTTCCTGGCTTATGGTGAGGAAGTTTCCTATATACATTGTAATAGCCCTGGTGTATTCATCAATGCGCTGGCGAGATCGATCGAACTCCCTTGTAAGGGCTGTCGCCAGCGCCCCCCTGCAGGATTGGATGCGGACTTCCAGATCATCGCGGTGAGGCACGGCAAGCTCTGCAGCTGCCGATGGTGTAGGTGCGCGCATGTCAGCGACGAAATCGGCGATGGTGAAGTCGGTATCATGTCCTACCCCACTGATCACCGGTGCCCTGCTGGCATAGATGGCGCGTGCTACCTCTTCCTCATTGAAAGCCCACAGCTCCTCAAGGGAGCCGCCGCCGCGAGCAAGTATCACAAGATCGATTCCTTCGGTATTATTAAGGGTATGAAAGGCATGAACGATACCCGCTTTGGCACCATCGCCCTGCACCGGGGTTGGGGCGAGAATCAGCTCTACCAGGGGATAACGCCTGCCTATAATATTGATTATGTCATGTAAGACGGCGCTATCGGGCGAGGTAACCACACCGATGCGCTTGGGGAAAGGTGGCAGTGCCCTCTTACGCGCTGGCTCGAAGAGTCCCTCTTCCGCAAGTCTTGCTTTAAGGCGCTCGAACTCAAGGTGGAGGATGCCCATCCCTTCGGGCTGCACGATATCGACATAGAACTGGAGAGCGCCTGAAACTTCGTAAATGGAGATGCGGCCATGAGCGACTACCGCCATCCCATTTTCCAGGGTCAGGGGCAGCCGAGCACGGTGAAACAATATACACCTTAGCTGGCTGGCTTCATCTTTGAGGGTGAAGTAAAGATGCCCCGCTGCTGACTCCGACAGATTGGAAACCTCGCCGCTAATCCACAGATCGACGAGTAGGTCATCGGCCGCCAGTAGTTCCCTGAGATAGCCCGTTACCTCAGCTACGGCAAAGATCTTCACCTATCACGCCCTTTCCAAGTATGCACCGGTGCGCGTATCGACACGAACGATTTCACCGTTATTTACAAACAGTGGGACCTGTACAGTGATGCCCGTCTCCAGCTTAGCCGGCTTGGTACCTGCCGTCGCCGTATCCCCTTTAAATCCAGGATCCGTTTCCACAACCTCAAGTGCTACCGAGTTGGGTAGCTCCACGTTTATCGGCTCGTCCTTGTAAGACAGTAGATCCAGAGACATCCCTTCCTTGATATATTTCATAGCATCGCCGAGCTGCTCCTGATTAAGCATAGTCTGCTCGTAGCTTTTCACATCCATAAAGTAATAAAGCTCGTTCTCGCTGTAGAGAAATTGCATCTCATTGCGGTCTAAACTCGCTCGGGCGAATTTCTCGCCTGCCTGAAAGGTGCGCTCGATTGTGTGACCTCCCCGGATATCGCGGAGCTTCAGCCTGACCTGAGCGCTGCCCCTCCCCACCTTGATATGCTGCCAATCGAGGATTTGGTAAAGCCCACCCTCCAACTCGATGGTGATGCCTTTCTTCAGGTCGCCCGTGCTAATCATCTTTTTCTCCTTTTCCGGACTTCTTCCCGTCGTTCTTATTTACTATTGTAATACATGGGGGTTATCATGGCATCAGTTTATCTTCCTGGCTTTTGACAGCACCCTCACCCTTCCCTGCTCTAAAACCACTACATCCTCGATCCGAACCCCACCCCAGCCACTAATATAAATGCCCGGCTCAATGGTGAACACCATGCCATCTGTCAGGATATCTCTGGATTCTCTGCCCAGGCGTGGAGCTTCATGGGCGGCCAGCCCAATGCCGTGTCCCAGGCCATGCCCAAAATTCTCGCCGTAGCCCCCCTGTTCAATAACTGTCCTCGCCAGACTATCAGCCAGGTCCCCACTCATCCCCGTCTCGATGGTAGCGATAGCAGTAAGCTGGGCACCAAGAACAAGGTCATATATTTTACTGAAATTCTTGTCTTCCTTTCCCAGGCAGACGGTTCTGGATAGATCGCTCGAATAGCCATTGAAGCGAGCCCCGATATCGATGACCACAGGCTCGCCGGAGAGTATGGCACGATCAGTAGGCTGATGGTGTGGGAGAGCGGAGTTGGGGCCCGAGGCTACAATCACATCGAAGGGGACGGTTTCGCTGCCCTTTTCCCGCAATAACCTCTCGATTCCCCATGCCGCCTCCTTCTCGGTCATCCCGGTATGGAGCAAGGATGAAAACTCCTCAAAAGCGTCATCGGAGATACCCACAGCCTGAACTATATGCTCCCGCTCCCCATCATCCTTCACAGCACGCAGGGACTCAACGATTTCCTCGGTAGGCACCATTTCGTGCTCTTTCCCTATCGTTGCTACCAGCTGTCGATAGGCAGCAAGGGACATATCGTTTGCCTCAAGGCCAATCCTTTCTAACCCAAGGGAGGAGACGAGTTCAGGAAACCACTCTCGCAGCTCTCCTTTGGTGTGAAAAATCTCGAAGTGTGGTGCCTGGCATTTCGCCTGCTCTATATAGCGGAAGTCGGTAGCCAGGATTGAGTTTGCCTCTGATATAAGGAGGAAGCCTGCCGAGCCGGTGAACCCGCTAAGGTAACGGAGATTCTCTCCTCGAGAGATCAGGATAGCGTCAAGCCCCTCCTCCCCCTCTACAAAAAGCCGCTGACGCAGCCTCTCCAGGCGATAGGTCATCTTTTTTCTTTCAGTTCATCTACTAGTATCTCCAGGGCCTCTATATAGCCCTGCGCGCCTTTACCGCTGATCTGTTTCCGGGCGATGGGCTCAATCACTGAATTGCGTCGCCACTCCTCACGCGCGTGTATATCTGAAATATGCACCTCGATCACGGGGAGGGCGCTGTCTTCGAGGGCATCCCGCAGCGAGAGGCCGTAATGGGTAAGCGCCCCGGGGTTTATGATAATACCCTGTGCTAATGAAGCCTTGGCCTGAATAAAGTCGATGAGTGCCCCCTCGCTGTTCGATTGGAATGTCAAAATTTCAGCACCCAGCTCCTCAGCCCTTATTACTACCAGGGATTCGAGCTCGGCGAGCGTCTGATCCCCATAGATGGCGCGGTTTCTCCTGCCTAACATATTAAGATTCGGCCCGTGTATAAGAAGTATTCTCATACTATTCTTCCTTCTTCGCTCTGGGATGGGCTGCCAGGTAAACCTTTCGCGCCTGATTCTGGGTGACATGTGTGTATATCTGGGTGGTTGAGAGATTAGCGTGGCCCAGGAGTTCCTGAACTACGCGCAGGTCGGCGCCACCATCGAGGAGGTGCGTAGCAAAACTGTGCCGCACCATGTGGGGGAATACCCTTTTATCAAGTCCTGCCATGATGGCATATTTTGAGATTGCCTTTTGAAGGAAGCGTTCTGAGAGCCTTCTACCGTATCGGTTTACAAATAGGGCTTCAGTCCTCGAATTGCCCAGGAGCCGTCGTCTGCCGTCACGAAGATATATGTCCAGCGCTGAGGCTGCCGGCTTACCTATGAGCACCATTCGCTCTTTGGAGCCTTTGCCCCAGACGCGAATCTCCCGCGTTTCTATATTGACGTTATCCAGGTTTAAGCCCACAATCTCGCTTACCCTGAGCCCGGAGGCATAAAGGAATTCGAGCATCGCCCTGTCTCGCTGTCCCTGAGGAGTCGTAGTGTCAGGTATCTCCAGGAGATGTGCAACCTCGTCGCTGGAGAGGAAGGAGGGGAGCCTCTTATCGAGTTTCGGCGCGGATACGGTGAGCAGTGGGTTTGAGTCTATTAAATTCTGTTGCATTAAATAGCTATAAAAAGAACGGAGAGCGCTCAGTTTGCGGGATACGCTGGATTTTTCAAACCCGTGTTCCTGCAGGGAGGCAATATAGCGGCGTAGCAGGTGACGATCCACCTCTCCCAGCGTTGCGACATTCTCCATCTCAAGGAACTCCAGGAAATGGCGCAGGTCATGGGTATAATTTCGCACCGTATAAGGTGAAGCATAGCGTTCTACCTCAAGGTAGCGGATATAGTTATACACCAGTTTCTCTACGCTTTCCCTGCTTTGGATTAGAGGTATCATACCTTTAGAGCCTCCCGCTCCAGCTCATCCAGCCTGCCGCTGAATTTACATTTTGTGCATTTTGCTGCCGACTTACCCCGCATCACAAGCAGCTCGCCGCATTCGGGACAGGGCTGTGCAATAGGCCTATCGTTGGTAGCGAACTTACAGTCGGGGTAGCCTGAGCATCCGTAGAAAGTGCGCTTTTTCCTGTTCTGCCTCTCCACTAACTCGCTGCCACATTGGGGACATGTGACTCCGATTTTTATCAGGAAAGGTTTTGTGTTCTTGCATTCCGGGTAGCCTGTGCAGGCGAGAAATTTCCCGTAGCGCCCCACCTTAATCACCATAGGTTCGCCGCATACAGTACATACCTCATCCGTGGCCTCGTCCGGTATCTTGACCTTTTCCATCTGTTCTTTTGCTGCCTGAAGCGTTTTTTCAAACGGACCATAAAATTCCTCGAGGTAGGGAACCCACTCCCTCTCCCCCTGGGCGATCTGGTCCAGCCCCTCCTCCATCTGAGCAGTGAACCCATAATCGACTATATCGGGGAAATGCTGACAAAGCTTGTCGCTTACCAGGCAGCCGAGCTCCGTGGAGTGGAACTTCCCGCTATCTTGCTCCACATAACCCCTATCTTGAATTGTGGCAAGGGTGGGGGCGTAGGTTGAGGGGCGTCCGATCCCTCTCTCCTCCAGCGCCTTAACCAGAGTTGCCTCCGTATAGCGATTCGGCGGTTGGGTGAAATGCTGCTCCGGGGTAAGCCCCATAAGCTTCAGAGGGTCACCCTCGGTTAACTCAGGAAGGGCAGCCTTCTCCGTTTTATCCTCAGCCTCGTCCTTACCCTCGCTATAAAGGATGGTGAAGCCGGGAAATTTCATAGTGGAGCTTGTAGCTCTAAGAAGGTAGGGTTTCTTGCCGTCCTCGCGTTTCGCTTCTATATCAACCGCAATAGTATCAAGTAGCGCGGGAGACATCTGGCTGGAGACCATCCGCTTCCAGATGAGTTCATAGAGCCTGAATTGATCCCCCGTGAGGAAGCCCTTAATCGCTTCAGGTTCCCGCCGAATGGACGTGGGCCGAATAGCCTCGTGGGCCTCCTGCGCCCCCTTTGCTTTCTTTCGGAAGAAACGGGGGTGAGGTGGCAGGAAGTTAACGCCATACTTCTCCTTGATATAGGCGCGAGTTTCCTCCAAGGCCGAGGTGGCTACCATCACCGAATCGGTGCGCATATAAGTAATCAGCCCTACCGATCCCTCATCGCCTATCGATAAGCCCTCATAGAGCTGTTGAGCGAGTGCCATTGTGCGCTTGGCACTGAAGCGCAGCTTGCGCCACCCCTCCTGCTGAAGGGTGCTGGTAATAAAGGGTGGGGCTGGCTGCCGTGCTACCTGCTTCTTCTTCACCGGGGCTACAACATAGCTTGCGGTATTGAGCTCGGAGACAATAGTATCTGCCTCCTCCTGGCTCCCAATATCAATCTTCTTTTTGTCCTTAAAACCGAGAAGAGCGGCGGTGAAGCCCTCTTTTGTTGCCATTTTCTCCAGCTGGGCATCTATAGACCAGTACTCATGGGGGATGAAGCCTTCGATCTCCCTTTCCCGGTCAACAATCATTCTCAGGGCCACCGATTGCACCCGTCCTGCAGAGAGCCCGCGTCTCACTTTCTGACTGAGGAGAGGGCTTATCTTATAGCCGACCAACCTGTCCAGGATGCGGCGCGCCTGCTGAGCATTAACCTTGTCCATATCGATATCCCTGGGGTGTCGAAAGGCTTCCACTACCGCTTCCTGAGTAAGCTCATGGAAAACCACACGCTTCAGTGGCATGCTATCCAGCTTGGCTGCCTGAACCAGATGCCAGGATATGGCCTCACCCTCGCGATCGGGGTCGGTGGCGAGGTATATCGCTGAGGCATTTTTCGATTTCTCCTTTATCTCCTTAACCACTGCCCTCTTCTCTTTGGGAACCTCATATCTAGGCGCAAAGCCTGCCTTCACATCCACACCCAACGTTTTCCTCGGCAGATCCCTCACGTGTCCTACGGAGGCTTTTACACTATAGCCACGGCCCAGCATCCTGCCTACTGTTTTCGCCTTAGCCGGCGATTCTACAATGACCAATTTTATTACCATTATTCCACCTTAACCCGGTAGTCCTCCCTGGTCTCCCGGGCAACGATATAGTTCATACCGCCAACCTGCTTTACCATCCCCTTAAGCTCCATCATCGCCAGGGTGCTGGATACTGCAGCGATAGGGAGATGCGACTGGCGTCCTACCTCATCAACATGGGTTGGCTCAGGGGAGAGGTCTCGCAATATACGTAAAATATGGGTCTCAGTATCCGTGGCGGGAACAGTCTCCTTTACCTCAACGTGTTGCACGGCCATTGTGAGGTTGAGCTCCTCGAGGATGTCATTAGCCCCCCGTACCAGCTTCGCCCCTTCCTGGATCAATCGATTGGTTCCACGGCTCACGGTGGATAGTACACTCCCGGGAACGGCGAAGACCTCGCGGTTTTGCTCCAGGGCGAGACCCGCAGTGATTAGGGCACCGCTCGTCTCCCCAGCCTCGATTACCACAACCCCAAGGCTTAGCCCGCTCATGATCCGGTTTCTCAGGGGGAAGTTCTCCCGCCTGGGAGAAGTACCCAGGGGAAACTCGCTTACCAGTGCCCCGTGCTCCATAACCTCACGTGCCAGTTTCTCATGATCCCTGGGGTATACAGTGTCCAGCCCGCAACCGAAGACGGCGACGCTCCACCCACCAGCGTCAAGTGCAGCGCGGTGGGCAGTGGCATCGATTCCTTTAGCCAGGCCGCTCACAATGGTGATCCTGTTCCTCGCCAGATCGCCCACGATCTGCTCGGTGACTTCCCTGCCGTAGTAGGTAGGGCGACGGGTACCCACCACAGCCAGGGGCCAATCATCCTCCAGGGTAAAGCGCCCCCTCACATAAAGCACCGGTGGAGGATCGTATATCTCCTTGAGCCTGGAGGGGTAGGCCTTATCTTTCAGGGTAAGCACCGTTACCTTGTAACGGTCCAGCTTCTCCATCTCGGCATCGAGGGAGATTTTGGGACGCATTGCTACGATCGCCTCGACGGACCGGTGGTCGAGCCCGGCCAGCTCCAGCTCTGCGGCACTGGCATGCCAGGCCCGTTCCAGCCCGCCGAAATGCTGCTCCAGCTTGGAGAACCTGGCTCGCCCGATCCCCGGAATCAGGGTGAATCCTACGCAGTACTTGGTGTCGCTCATAAGTTAGATTATTGTAGCACAGTGGTTGAACTAAGCCAAATACCTATACTCGTCTATATGAAGCGCCATAAGTGGTCGTGCGCATAATGGAAGCAGCCGAACATAGTACTTTAAGCCATATGCGCAAACATTTAAATTTAAGACGTTGTATATAGTACATTGGTGATACATCATCGTTCGCCTGTTTTTCCCCGTCATTGCGAGGAGCCTTAGCGACGAATCAATCCCGGGGGTGGTGGTGTGTCGCTGAGATTTAAGCGCCCCGATATAATCGGG
>JAIWEW010000032.1:0-10704 GCA_048632005.1 bacterium | reverse complement strand
ACCCCCTATATCCCCCAATCTTGGGGGATTTTTGAAGCTGGTGGACACCCCCCGGACCCCCGGCAGGAAGTATCCTGCACCTCTTTTTCAGCGGTCTTTACAGAATTGACGGTGCTCTCCGAAAGATGCTAGAATTAGTATGTGAAGAAAATAACAAACTGCTGCAGTAGTTATATAGGCATAGATGATATATAATAAATTACCAGTGCAGGTACTAGTGCAGGGTTAACCTAATAGATTTCCCGTACCTCTTCTATAAACGTCTTTCCACTTACGAGCTGAACTGGATGATTATAACTGATAAGATTACACCTTCGCCCTCAAGCGATCTGCGGGATTTCGTGGAAAGCCGAAGCGGGGAGAAGGTGTTTCGCTGTTATCAATGCGGCAAATGCACCGCCGGATGTCCTGCGGCTTATGTCATGGACATGGGCCCACGCCAGATTATGCATTTCATCCAGCTCGGGCAAAAGGAGCTTGTCCTGGGGAGCTCTACTATATGGCTCTGTATCTCCTGTCAAACCTGCTCAGCCCGCTGCCCCAACGAGATCGATATTGCACGGGTAATGGAATCGCTACGGTGGCTTGCTGCCACTGAGAGAAGCGATCCGGCTGAAAAAGGCATCGAACGCTTCCACCGTCTCTTCCTCACCATTATCCAGCGCTTCGGTCGTATCCATGAGCTTTCCCTCGGTGTTTCATACAATATGCTGGGAAGGCAGCCCTTCGCCAAAAT
Organism: bacterium; assembly: GCA_048632005.1. Taxonomy (GTDB): domain Bacteria; phylum Chloroflexota; class Dehalococcoidia; order E44-bin15; family E44-bin15; genus JAAXQM01. The sequence goes on along the minus strand of JAIWEW010000032.1, from coordinate 9,968 downwards.
CACTTCTATACCCGCAATGTTGGCCAGAGGCAAGGTACCCATTTTGCCACCAAGAGTTAAAGGGGCGGCTGAAATCAGAGGTCTGTACGCCAAGGTAAGAGCTATAGAAAAAGAGACCGCTAAAGGGGAAGTAGAGTAGAATGATACCGGATACATACGCATATTATCCGGGCTGTACCCTGCACTCCACAGAGAAGGAGTACGACGTATCGACCCGTTTGGTTTGCCAGAAGTTAGGTATTACACTAAAGGAACTGGAGGATTGGACCTGCTGTGGAGCATCCTCAGCCCATACAATTAATGAACTTCTAAGCATCGCCCTACCCGCCCGTGATCTCCAGAAGGCAGAGAAAATGGGGCTTCCCATAGTGGCTGCCTGCGCATTATGCTTCTCACGTTTGAAGCATACCGCGCACGACCTCGCAGACAAAGATAAGCTTGATCTGGTTAATAACCTTCTCGGCAGCGATTTTCACAACACCACCGAGGTTTATCACCTGCTTAAGGTCTTATACGAGAGAAGGGATGACATAATTCCGAGGAAGCGGCTAAGCGGCTTGAAAATAGCCTGCTATTACGGTTGCGTGCTGGTCCGCCCGAGGGCAATAACAGATTTCGATGATGTTGAGAACCCGCAGATTATGGACCGGCTGATGGAGAAACTGGGCGCTGAAACTGTTGACTGGGGTTTTAAAACGGAGTGCTGCGGTGCCAGCCTTCCCATCACCAAAACTGAAATGGTATTAAAGCTCTCACATCGGATCCTATCGCAGGCAAAGCAGGCGGGTGCCGACTGTATCGCGGTAGCGTGCCCCATGTGCCATAACAACCTGGACGCATATCAGAAAGACATGAAAAAGGTATATCGTGACGATTTTGAGATGCCTGTGCTGTTTTTCACACAGCTTATAGGGCTTGCCCTGAGCTTCTCAGCCAAGCAAATGCATCTTAATAAGCATTTCACCGACCCGCTGCCCATGTTAAGGGATAAAGGGCTAATTAAGGAAGGAATCGGTATGACAGGGGGAACCCATGGCTAGAACCGGGGTTTTTATCTGCCACTGCGGAACTAACATCGGCGGCACGGTGGATATATCCAAGGTGCTCGAGGCTGCCAAGAGTATACCTACCGTAGTCTATGTTGACGAGAACAAGTACACATGTAGTGAGCCGGGACAGGCCTCTATTCACGATGCCATAATTGAGAACAGGCTGGACAGGGTGGTTATCGGCAGCTGCTCACCCCGAATGCACGAGAAAACCTTCCGCAAAACCGTCGACTCGGCCGGCCTTAATCCTTACCAGCTGGAGATAGCCAATATTCGAGAGCATTGTAGCTGGGTACACGGAGACAACAAGGAGGCAGCTACCGATAAGGCTATCGAGCTGGTGCGGATGGCGATAGCCAAGGTTGCCAACCTCGAACCCCTTTTCCCCGGGCAGGTTGGGGTCACCAAACGGGCACTGGTCATCGGGGGAGGCATATCCGGTATCCAGGCAGCATTGGACATCGCCAATGCCGACTATGAGGTAGTGCTGGTAGAGCGCGAACCCAGCGTTGGGGGGCGCATGGCTCAGCTGGACAAGACGTTTCCCACCCTGGACTGCTCTGCCTGCATACTCGCCCCCAAAATGGTCGATGTGGCGCAGCATCCTAAAATCACCCTGCGCACCTATGCTGAGGTACAGGACATAAGGGGATTTGTGGGTAATTTTGAAGTGGACATCCTGCAGAAAACGAGGAAGGTGGACCACACTAAATGCACCGGATGCGGCACCTGCTGGCAGAAGTGCCCTGAAAAGGTACCTTCCGAGTTTAATTTAGAAATGGATAATCGCAGCGCAATCTACGTACCTTTCCCGCAGGCGGTTCCGCTCAAGCCGGTTATCGATACGGAGAACTGCCGCTATATGAAGTATCTCCAATTTACTGAAGACGGGGAGGAAGGTAAAGCACCACCCCAATGCCGTGTCTGCGAGAAGCTTTGCCCCGCAGGTGCTATTGACTGGGAGCAGCAAGACGAGATCCTCACCGAAAAGTTTGGCGCTATTGTGGTTGCTACCGGTTTTCAGACCTTCGATCACAGCGCTTATTCCGAGTATGGAGGCGGTAAATATCCGGATGTCATCACCGGATTGCAGTTGGAGAGGCTGCTCAGCGCCTCGGGACCGACCGACGGGGAGGTGCTCCGCCCTTCGGATGGAGCACACCCTAAGACTGTGGTCTTTATAAGCTGCGTAGGCTCGCGGGACGAGCAGAAGGGGCGGCCCTACTGCAGCAAGGTCTGCTGCATGTATATGGCAAAACAGGCTATCATGCTTAAGGAGCATGACCCCGATGTGCAGTGCTACAACTTCTATATCGATATCAGGGCAGGGGGGAAGGATTTCGATGAGTTTTCCCGGCGCGCTCAGGAGGAGTTTGGCACCTTATATATTCGCGGCCGGGTATCTAAAATATTCGAGGAAGGCAAGAAGCTAATAGTATGTGGGGACGACTCCCTTATCGGGCGACCGGTTGAAATTGCCGCCGACCTGGTAGTGCTGGCCACTGGTATGGAGCCCAGCACCGGTGCCGCAGAGCTGGCCCAGAAACTCAATATCAGCTACAACGCATATAACTTCTTCATCGAGGCGCACCCCAAGCTACGCCCGGTGGAAACTAATACCGATGGCATACTTCTCGCCGGCTCCTGTATCGGTCCCAAGGATATCCCGGAAAGCGTCGCCCAGGGTAGCGGTGCCGCTGCCAAGGTGGCGGCCCTCTTCAGCCAGGATGTCATAACCACCGATCCCTTAGTAGCCATTATCGACCCTATGAAGTGTGGCGGCTGTTTACTATGCACCAAGGTATGCCCTTTTAAGGCTATCGATACCCAGGTAACCAGGGATGGACGGACCATCGCGGTAATTAACGAGGCCCTGTGCAAGGGCTGTGGCTTATGTGTTGCCACTTGCCGTTTTGGAGCCGCCAACCTGCGCGGCTTTACCCAGCAGCAACTGCTGGCCCAGGTGACATCGCTATGGCGGTAGAATATCAACCAAAAATAGTGGGTTTTTTATGTAACTGGTGCAGCTACGCCGGTGCCGACCTGGCGGGCACCAGCCGTATCTGCTATCCGCCGAATATTCGCATTATCCGCGTGCCCTGCTCGGGAAGGGTCGATCCCCTTCTGGTAGTTAAAAGCTTCCAGCAGGGGGCTGACGGGGTTCTGATTGCCGGCTGCCACCCCGGCGACTGCCACTACAGCGAAGGTAATTACTACGCCCGCCGCCGCCTTGCCCTGCTTCACACTTTTCTAGAGTACATAGGCATTGAAAAGGAGAGGTTCCAGATACAGTGGGTATCCGCCTCCGAGGGGAAGAGATGGGCCCACGTAGTTTCCTCGTTCACCGAGGGCCTTGCAAGGCTGGGGCCGAGGGAGACGACCCTGCATAAGGAAACTGTTTGATGGACTTTAGCGAAGAGATACGTAACAAAGCTAAAGAGCTTCTGGAAAGCGGAACGGTAGATTGCTTTATCGGCTACGAACGCGCTACAGACGGCGTGGGCGCTCGTCCACTGTTCGTTTATCAGCCAAGCGATATAGATAGGCTTATCTTCGACCAGACCTGCACCCATAACCTGACCAAGTACCTGCTTAACCGCAAAGATAAAGCTACTGCTATAGTGGTCAAGCCCTGCGACTCCCGGGCTATAAATCTACTTATCAATGAGAGCCAGATTCAGCGGGATAAAGTCTCCATCATCGGGGTAGTGTGTCCCGGTATAGTCAAGGCTGGTTTGGATAATACGAGCGGGGAGCTTCAGGACGCCTGCCTAATCTGCCAGCAGCATACACCGGTACTCTATGACTTCCTGGTAGGAGAACCAGCGTCAGAGCCAGATGTCCCTGACGCCTATCCAGATGTAGCCGGGATGGAAGACAAATCGGCAGGGGAGAGACGGGCATTCTGGGAGGAGCAGTTCAGCCGTTGCATACGCTGCTATGCCTGCCGTCAGGTCTGTCCCGGGTGCTACTGCCTCGAATGCTTCGTAGAGCGCCTGGATCCGATGTGGGTTGGTATCAGGATAGCCCCGGGGGAAAACGAGGTATGGAATACCATTCGCGCTTTCCACCTGGCAGGGCGCTGCATCGATTGCAATGAATGTGAGCGGGTCTGCCCGGTAAACATCCCGCTCAGCCTGCTTAACCGCAAGCTGGGAAAAGAGGTAGAGGAGCTTTTCAATTTCCAGGCGGGTATCGATGCGGAAACTCCAATGCCATTTTCTACCTTCGATAAAGAGGAGAAGCTGGGAATTAGCGAATGAGTGAGTTTATATCTAAGCAAGACCTTCTAACCTGGCTGGGCCAGCTAATGGGCGAACGCAACCTCGTAGCGCCTACCCGGGTTGATGATTTACTGCTTTTCCGCAAGGTTGACCGGGTAGAGGACATTGTCTTCGACTTCGATAATACCACAATGTCTCCTAAAGAGTGGTTCTATCCTTCCTCGGAGACACTTTTCTACGTGGAACAGAAAGACGGGCAGACCGAATTAATACCGGCAGTTATAGAGAAAGAAACAGCGATATTTGGCATTCGCCCCTGCGATGCACAGGGTATGGCCATGAACGATTACCCTTTCCTGGAAGAACCGGCGGATGCTCTGTACAGGCAGCACCGCGACAAAACTGCCCTCATCGGTCTCGCCTGCATCACCGCCTGCCCCGAGTGCTTTTGCACCAGCATGGGCTGCGGTCCCCATGACCCGGCCAACGTAGATATCCTCCTTACTGAGGTAACGGATGGCTATATTGCTCAGGTATTAACCGATAAAGGCAAAGCACTGCTGCCCGATAATCTGTTAACTACTGCCGATGTATCGTCTCCCCCAGCTCCCGTACTCTCAGAGGTCCCCAGTGACGGTATCGCCGAGAAAATGCGTCAAGCCTTCGACGAACCATTCTGGGACCGTCTCGCCGATAGATGCATTCACTGTAATATTTGCTCTTATGTCTGTCCCACCTGCTACTGCTTCGATGTGCGCGACTACACCGATAAGGAGAGGATCGAGCGAGTGCGTAGCTGGGAGAGCTGCCAGTCACCCGGGTTCACCCGCCTTGCCGGCGGCCATGACCCCCGTTCTACCAAGGGATCCCGCCTCAGGCAAAGGTTCAGCCATAAGCTACTCTACTTCCCCAAGCAGTTCGGAGCCCTGGGCTGCATCGGCTGTGGCCGGTGTGTGAGAGCCTGTCCTGTAAACATAGATATTCGTGAGATAATAAAGGATGTTCAGCAGTTGGGAGTGAAAAGTGAAGCCTGAGAATCCTCTTCTGCCCTATTTATCTACACTACAAGAGTTGATTGACCTTACGCCCGACGTTAAGCTGTTCAGGCTGGAGCTGAATGACCCCGATATAAGGGAGAGCTTCGACTATAAGCCGGGACAGTTCGTCTTCGTCTCCGCCTTCGGGGTAGGTGAGTCTCCCTTTGGTATAACCTCAGTAGCGCACCGCAAAGCTGGTCTGGATGTTGCCATAAGGCGTGTCGGCACCGTTACCAATGCCCTTCACCAGCTGGAGCCGGGGGCGACCGTGGGGGTGCGGGGGCCATTCGGTAACTACTTCCCACTCGATGAATACAAGGGGAAAAACATATTCATTATCGGCGGCGGCATCGGCTTTGCGCCATTGCGTCCTATAATAACCACTGTACTCGACTATAGAGAAGACTATGGAGACCTGGTCATTATCAATGGAGCACGCAGCCCCCAGGACCTGGTATTCGCACCTGAGTTCGACGCATGGGCAGCGTCGCCCAAGACGAAGCTAGAGCTCACCGTCGATGCTGGTGATGAGAAATGGACCGGTAAAGTTGCCCTTATTCCTTCAGTAGTCAGCGAACTCAAACTCTCGCCGCAGAATGCCATTGCCATCACCTGCGGCCCACCCATTATGATCCATTTCACCCTTATTGAGCTAAGGAAGCTGGGCTTTGCCGATAATCAAATCATTACCACCCTTGAAGGCAAGATGAAGTGCGGCCTGGGCAAGTGTGCCCGATGCAATGTAGGTGAGAAATATATTTGCAAGGATGGCCCCGTCTTCTCTATGGAGCAAATCTCACAGCTCATCGAGCAATTTTGAATCGTATCAATTCATTACATTCCTGCCGATAAAATATAAGGAAACAATGGTTAGTACTTGCGTGGCAATAAGAGGAGGCATTTTATGCGTGAGAAGGTTGAAGCAGCTCTTGGTGAGATAAGGCCGTCGTTGCAGGCAGATGGCGGCGATGTCGAGCTGGTTGATGTTACCGATGGTACGGTTAAGTTGAAGCTGACTGGCGCTTGCAGCGGATGCCCAATGGCATCCGTGACCCTGCACGAGGGGATCGAGCGATTGCTGAAAGAGCAGATACCCGAGATTAAAGAAGTGATCGCTGTCTAATTTTATCCTCCGCGATATATGGCGAGTGCCTTACCGGGAGTAGAGGCATAGAATGACCCGGATGAGATGCTTTCCCGTCTTTTTTATTGCAAAAAAGGCGAAATATCCTTATAGAACGCTACCCGGTGAGTCGCTTCTAAGTAACTGTCTATCATTAGGAAAGGCAAGGAACGGTTTTTCACCGTCGTTTTCGCTGCTTTATCTTTCTTAACCCATGAGTAACTTGCCGGTAGCTGAACATGCTGCGGATATCTCTGGAGTCTTCAACCAGAGATAAACCTCAGAAATGGTTAGTGTTCTAGAAAAGAAGGTAACGGAAAAAGATGAGGACGCTCATCTTAGGAATTAGAAATCCAGAAGCGAGACAAAGGTTGCATACAAGCACTATTTGGTCGGTTAAAATATTAATATGGAAGCAGTAAGGTGCATGTCTCAAAAGCTAAGAGAGCATAATCGAGTTAGCCTTCGAAGTGAAAATCCTATATCTTACTGTTTGCCGCATACTACAGCTGTTTTAGTAGAGGTAGGAGAATGACTGTAGCACAATTACCCCAGACCGTAGTTCCCAACTCCTCGTTCCGCAAGAAGGTAGAGAAAAAGAGCGGGGAGAGTATATCTTCATGTTTCCAGTGCGAAAAATGCACTAATGGCTGCCCGTTAGCCTTCTCCATGGATATCCTCCCACATAAAATCATACGCTCCGTTCACCTGGGATTGAAAGATGAAGTTCTAAACAGCGACACCATATGGGTGTGCGCCTCATGTGAAACTTGCACTACCCGATGCCCCAACGGCATCGACATTGCCCATGTCATGGATAGCCTCAGGCAGATATCGCAGTCCGAGGGCGTAAAGGCTTCTCAGCCGCAGATTCCGATTTTCCACAAAGCCTTTCTTGCATCCATGAAGACATTTGGAAGAGTGCATGAAGGCGAGATGGCGGCCATGTACACGCTTAAGACAGGAGGGCTGAAGGGGCTTCTGGGCATGGCTGGAATGGGCCTGGACATGTTCAGGAAAGGCAAAGTGAAGATCCTGCCCCATCGCCCCAACAAGCAGGTGAAAGACATCTTCCGCGCTGCGGAGCGGGAAGGACAGTGATGGAAGTTTCATTGTATCCCGGATGTTCCCTTCAAGGCCTGGCCAAGTCTTATACCGAGTCCCTTGAGGCCGTATCGAAGACGCTGGGAGTTGAATTGCGGGAGTTGAAAGATTGGACCTGCTGCGGAGCGTCCTCTGCCCACGTCACGAATGACAGGCTCGCTGTGTCTCTGGCTGCGCGAAATCTAGGCATCGCCGATCAGGCGGGAATGGACCTAGTGGTTCCCTGCTCTGCATGCTTTCACAGATTGAAAGTTGCAGAAAAACATTTGAAGCAGGGAAAGCCGGCGGATGGACTAAACAAACAATATAGCGGTAATTTCACTATAAAGGCCTTGCCCGATTTCTTCTGGGAGAACGTCGGAGAGAGGGCACTGAAAGAGAAGGTAAAGAAGCCTCTGCACGCGCTAAGCCCGGTCTGCTATTACGGCTGCTTAACGCTCAGACCACCTGATATCACGGATGCAAAGAACCCTGAGGACCCTCAGGAGATGGATAAAGTGCTCCAGAGCCTGGGGGCAAACGTTAAAAACTGGTCCTTCAAGGCTGACTGCTGCGGGGGCAATCTTACACTCACTCGACCTGATTTGCATATGAAGCTTACGCAGAGGATTCTCGATATGGCCCAGGAGGCAGGTGCAGACTGCATTGCGGTTGCATGCCCGATGTGTCATGAAAACCTGGATAGCAAACAAGCGGAGATATCGGCGGAAAGCGGCAAGCCATACAATATCCCGATCTTCTATTTCCCCGAGTTGATCGGGGTGGCTTATGGAGATCCCGCTGCGGGGAAATGGATGGGCAGGCACACAGTGAATCCAAGACCGTTACTCAGAAAAAAAGGTCTATTATAGGTGTGGATACGATTATGAGCGATAATGGAAGTCAACAGGATTCGCGTAAGATAGGAGCGGTGATGGTGGTGGGGGGTGGAATCAGCGGCATGCAGTCGTCCCTCGATCTGGCCAATTCTGGCTTCAAGGTTTATTTGGTGGAGGAGAATACATCCATAGGCGGTAGGATGTCGCAGCTCGATAAGACGTTCCCCACTAACGACTGTTCCATGTGCATGATCTCCCCCAAGCTGATCGAGGTCGATAAGCACCTGAATATCGAAATCATCACCAACGCCCGGGTGCAGGCAATCGAAGGAGAAGAAGGCAATTTCAAGGTTCAGGTACTGAAGAAACCGAGGTTCATCGACCTGTCCAAATGCACCGCCTGTGGTGATTGTATAGAGGTATGTCCAATTGCCCTGCCCGGTGAGTTCGAGCAGGGCTTGTCCGATCGCAAGGCGATCTATAAGCGCTATCCCCAGGCTATCCCCAGCGCTATGTCAATTAGCAAGAACGGGACCTCTCCGTGCAAGATTGCCTGCCCTGCTCACATCAGTGTGCAGGGATACGTCGCACTCATAGCGGCTGGCAAGTACAAGGAGGCTTTGGACTTGATAAGGGAGGAAAATCCCTTCCCCGCTGTATGCGGCAGGGTGTGCACCCATCCCTGCGAGACCAGCTGTACACGGGGGCAACTGGATGAGCCTATCTCCATTTGCCAGCTCAAGAGGTTCGTTGCTGACGAAGTGATGCTTTCAGGGAACGATACCCCACCGAAGCCAATCGAGAGTAAAAACAAGAAGGTAGCCATAGTGGGCTCAGGACCAGGGGGGCTCAGTGCTGCTTATTACCTCGCCCTGTGGGGATATCAGCCTACAGTTTTTGAAGCTCTGCCAATCGCAGGCGGTATGCTGGCCGTAGGGATACCTTCGTACCGTCTACCTAAAGATGTTCTCAATGCCGAAATAGAGTTCATCAAGTCTGTGGGGGTAGAGATAAGAACCAATACTCCGATAGGAGAGTCTCTTACCCTTGAAGATTTAAAAACACAGGGCTATGAAGCTACCCTTATCGCAGTAGGTGCTCACCGAAACAATCCGATGGGAATTGAGGGAGAAAACCTTAAAGGTGTGAAGTCAGGCGTGGAATTTCTCCGAGATGTGAATCTTGGTAACCCCGTGAGTATTGGGCAGAAAGTAGCCGTGATCGGAGGCGGTAACGTGGCTATCGACGCTGCGAGAACAGCATTGCGTCTGGGAGCAAAGGAAGTCACTATACTATACCGTCGATCTCGCCAGGAAATGCCTGCCGCGGAAGAGGAGATAGTGGATGCCGAGGAAGAAGGCGTTAAAATCCGTTATTTAGCCGCACCGAGAAAGATTATTAGTACCAACGATCAGGTAAGCGCCATAGAGTGTATCGAAATGGAATTAACTGAGCCGGACGACAGCGGCCGTAGAAAACCTGTCCCCATAGAGGGTTCTGAGTTCAAGCTGGATGTTGATATGGTTATCCCCGCAATCGGTCAATCTCCGGACCTCTCTTTTATTGGTTCAGACAGCCAGATTGAGTTTAGTAAAAAGTCTACTATTAACACA
>JAIWEW010000031.1:0-10721 GCA_048632005.1 bacterium | reverse complement strand
CCGGGGGTCTGGGGGTGTCCCCCGGCTTCAAAAGTCCCCCAAGACTGGGGGATATAGGGGGTTGATCAAGAATATTTCAACATTCCCTAAGTGTAAAAAGGATACAAATTATAATCGTAGATTTCATCTTAAGGTTTGGCTGTGGAAAAGAGCGAAAAAAGCGGATCAGCCCTCGCGGATATATCTGCGAACTTCCCTTAGGCTGGGTCGCTTGCCATACATCAGCAGGAATGTCCTGAAGACTCTCGATGCCAGCCACATGGCTCCGATAATCGAGGCGATAAGGATGGCGATGCTAAGCAGAAGCTCCCAGACGGGCATTGCGCCGATGCTGAGCTTCATTATAGCCGCTACCGGAGCAGTCAATGGGAAAAGGGTGAAAAAAGTGAATATTAGATGGTCAGGGTTCTCTATGAAAAGGGGAATGAGTATCAATGGGGCTACTGCCGGCATAACGAATATACCTGTCCATTGGCTGCTCTCCCTGGCAGTGGAGCCGATGGATCCCAGAGTCGCCATTAAAATACCAAAGAGAAGGTACCCGAGTATAAAATAAATTATGCCAAAGATGATGAGGCCTATAGGTATGCTGAGCCCCTCCGGAAGGGAGAGAAAGAGTGAGGCAATGGCGAGGAGGACCACGGAGGACATGAGCCAGGTCACGATTTGTATCAGCCCGGCAGCACCCAGCCCTATCACCTTTCCGGTCAACAGTTGCTTAGCCGAGACCGAGGACAATAGGATTTCAATGAGTCTATTCTCCTTCTCCTCACTGACCCCCTGAAGCAAATATCCCGAGGTGAAAAACAGGGACATCATGAATAGTAAAGCAAAGACGTAAGGCATGGCAAAGGCAGTAAGCTCGCTCTCCGCAGGTATGATTTCTCCCGTTTCCGGATCCAGTCTAGTGGACACTGATAGCATCGGGGTCTGCACGCGTAGCAGCACTTCATCGCTTACCTTCCCGTCAAGGAGATTAGCGATGAGAAAGTCTTCCGTTAGCGTCCTGGTCTCCCATGGCTGCTCCAGTTCCCGCTCTATGGTAAATCTCGCGATCAGTCCCGTTTCGAGGTAGTCCTCAGGGATGACAAAATATTCGTTGAGCTCCTCTGTAAACAGGGCTTCCATGGCCTCATCGTTCGTGTCATAAACTATGAAAACAGCGCCATCCGGATTGGTATAATCATTGAATATGCCTGTATTATCAACATAGCCAATCTTAAGCTCTTCTGGTGGAGCTCCCCCCCCACCCCAGTTTGCCACGCCCATAAAGACCAGCATTCCCAGGAGCCCCAAAACGGGAAAGCTTAAGGTGAGCAGTATATAGGATATCCTCCTTATGGTGGTGGTAAATTCGTGCCTGGCGATAATCCCAGTCTTTTTCATCGCTTCACAACCTGAAGGAATATCTCATTTAACGATGGGGTGGAGACCTCGAAGCGGTCTACCTGTATGTTATTCTCTACTAGCTGACTGAGTATCTTCTGCGGGGGGGTCTCACCATCTATGAATAACTCCACATACTTGCCATACTCTTTCCTCCCGCTTACCCCTTCAAGCTCGCCTATAGCCCCATCGCACTCCACAAATACGGAGTTGTTGCGGTAGCGCCATTTAATCTCAGCCAGGTTCCCATAGAGGACCATGTGCCCCGTGTCTATCATCAGGATGCGGTCGCACATCTCCTCTACCTCATTCATCATATGTGTACTAAGGATAATCGTCTTCCCTTGCTCTTTAAGCTCCAGGACGATGTCCTTCAAGAGTTGCCTGTTGACCGGATCGAGACCGGCAAATGGCTCGTCGAGGACAATAAGGTCCGGATTATGGGCAATAGTGACCAGGAACTGGATGATCTGCCCCATACCGCGGCTCAGCTCGTTTATCTTTTTATCTTTGTGGTGGTACATATCCACCTGCCTTAGAAGCTCCTCCGCCCGCTTCTTGGCAACCATTGCCTCCACATCCTTCAGGCTGGCCAGGTAGATCAGGGAATCGAAGACCCTCATCTTACGATACAGTCCCCTCTCCTCGGGTAGATAGCCGATCCTGTTCTTGATGTCTTCCTCCAGGGATCGTCCGAAGAGCCTGATCTCCCCGGAGTCTGGCTTTATAATGTCCATGAGCATCCTTATGGTCGTGGTCTTTCCTGCACCATTAGGTCCTACAAGGCCGAAAACCTCTCCCTGCTCAAGGGTGAAGGAAACATCCTTTACCACCGCATTGCCACCAAATGATTTGCTGATATGGGAGATTTCGACCTGAACCTCTCGCGTAGCTACAATCTGCCCCTTTGATGGGAAGACTTCCGCTATTGGCGTTGTGCTCTCTAACCGGGGGTCTTTTTCAACCCCTTTGAGTTGGGTTTCCGTCTCCGATGATGTGCTCAGTGCCATGGGAGTAGTCATCTCCAATGGGTGTGCCTCCTCGCTTCTATCCCGGGATTCATCTCTCTCCCGCTCCTCCCGACGCTGTTTAAAGGAACGCACCGTAAGACGCAGGACTATGGCGAGAACAATAGCAATAATGACAATAATAATAAAGGCAGTATCCATCAGCATCCGTTCTTTGACTTGATAGCCATTAGCAGAGTATACTTCAAGCACTCTAGACCGTCAATTTCTGTAGCATGGAAGAGCTGGCAAGTAAACTAATAGACTGGATTAAAGAGCAGGTAGCAATAGCGAAGCGTCGAGGCGTGGTCTTTGGCTTGAGCGGGGGCCTCGACTCAGCGGTGGTTGCGGTACTGTGCAAGCGTGCCTTTCCCGATAACACCATGGCGCTGATAATGCCCTGCCATAGCAGCGAAACCGATATCGAACATGCCGAGGCGGTTGCCAGTAAATTCCATATTCCGACTAACACTATCGCTCTAGAAGGGGTGTTCTACTCATTGCTAAAGGCACTACCTATAGGTGATTGTGAGCCAGCTAATAATAAACTGGCTGAAGCTAATCTGAAACCCAGACTGAGAATGCTGGCACTGTACTACTCAGCAACTCAGCTTAACTATCTGGTAGTGGGAACCGGCAATAGGAGTGAAATATCCATCGGATACTTCACTAAATATGGCGATGGTGCGGCGGATATCCTGCCTCTTGGCAATCTGGTGAAAAACCAGGTTAGGGAATTGGCAGTCTATCTGGATATCCCCAAAGAAATAATCCAGAAGCCTCCCTCAGCAGGCCTGTGGGTGGGGCAAACCGATGAGGAGGAGATGGGAATAACATACGATGAACTTGACCGTTACCTCCTCACAGGTCACGCGGCGGAGGAGGTTAAGAAGAAAATCGATACCAGGATAACAGGAAGCTCCCATAAGAGGGCCTTGCCCGCTATACCTCCATTCTAAATCAATTAATTCGTTGCGTACTATCCATCGGAGACCGCTGAAAACCCCGGTGCAGGATACTTCCCGCAGGGGGTCTGAGGGTGTCCCCCTGCTATAAAAAGTCCCGCAATATTGGGGATATAGGGGATGATTGAGATTATTTCAGCAGTCTCAATCAGTAGACCCATCGCCAGTTGACATAAGAATGACCAATCGTTAATCTTACATTGACAAAACCTTGTTTTAATAATGTTGCTATGCTATGATGCATTTGAGGTATCTCTTTGACACTAAGAGCCGAGATAAATACGGAAAAGGAAAAGGCCCTGGAGCTGGCAGTGGGCCAGATCGAGAAGCGGTTTGGCAAAGGCTCGATTATGAGGCTGGGGGAGGACTCGGTCAGGACAACAATAGATTTCATCCCTACAGGCGCCATTTCTCTGGATCTCGCACTTGGTATTGGGGGTATCCCTAGGGGTCGGGTTACTGAGATATTTGGGCCGGAGATGAGCGGAAAATCAACCATGGCACTTCATATCATCGCTGAGGCTCAGAATCAAGGTGGCACAGCAGCCTATATCGATGTAGAGCATGCCCTTGACCCTGGATATGCCGCCAATTGTGGTGTCAAAGTTGAGGACATACTTATATCCCAGCCAGACACGGGGGAGCAAGCGCTGGAGATTACGGAGGCACTGGTTAGAAGCGGGGCGGTGGATGTTGTAGTTATCGATAGCGTAGCTGCTCTTGTCCCCAGGGCAGAGCTTGAGGGGGATATGGGGGATGCCCATGTGGGACTTCAAGCTCGCTTGATGTCCCAGGCGCTGAGAAAGCTTTCTGCTGCCATCCATAGATCAAATACCGCGGTAATATTCATCAACCAATTGCGGGAGAAGGTAGGGGTTTTCTTTGGAAACCCCGAGGTAACCCCAGGGGGTCGAGCACTGAAATTCTACAGCTCGGTAAGGATTGATCTGAGAAGAATTGAAACCATAAAAAAAGGTGATGAGCCGATTGGGAGCAGGGTGAGGGCTAAGATTGTTAAGAATAAGGTCGCACCTCCTTTCAAGAAAGCCGAGTTTGATATCATGTTCGATAAGGGGATAAGTAGCGAAGGCTGCCTTCTCGATCTAGGGGTGGAAATTGGGTTGGTGCAGAAATCGGGTGCCTTCTATTCCTATGGCGAAAGCCGCCTGGGTCAGGGACGCGAGAACGCCAAAGATTACCTGGTGGAGCATAAAGAGGTTGCCCAAGAGATTGAGCAGCAGATTCGATCGGTAGCCTTCACTTCTCAAAGCCCTGACAATAGCGATTTAGCCGCGTCATAAAGCTTGCCCACGGTCAAAAAGGTAAAAAGGCTGGGAGTTTTTCTGTCCAGCCTTTTTGTGTTTATTTATGAAGACTATAACTGCTATAAAAACTCAGAACAGCAGGCGTGGTAGTGAGCGGGTAGGTATTTACCTGGATGGAAGCTTTGCCTTCAGCATGGAAAGAGATATGGTCATGAAGCATGGTCTTTGCTTGGAGCAGACACTCTCTGATTCCCAGGTAAAAGAACTGGCATTGGCTGAGGTCTCGGGGAAGTGCTATAACGCTGCCATTCGCCTTCTAAGCTATCGCCCGCGAAGCGAAGCGGAGATCAGGACCAGGCTCAGCCAAAGATTCGATAGGGAAATCATCGAAGGGGTCATTCTGCAGCTCAGGGAAAGGCAAATGGTAGATGATACCGCCTTCGCATTGTACTGGATAGAGGAACGGGAATATTTTAGCCCCCGCGGGAAGAGGCTACTGAAGGTAGAGCTAACACGCAAGGGGATAGACAGCGAGGTAATCGATGAGGTACTGGATGGTATCGATGACAACGAGTATGCCTATCGAGCAGCTCAGAAGAAGGGTCAGAGCCTAATAAAAGAGGACTACGAAACCTTTAAGCGAAAGTTGGGCAGCTTTCTGCTCAGAAGAGGCTTCGGCTATGAGACAGCGAGCAGCACTACCGAGCGCCTCTGGCAGGAGCTAGGGTAGAAGTTCTATTAACCTTGAAGTAATTAGAAGTTTTATATAGAAACTCTAAGATAGTAAAGCAGTATTATGTAGTCTGGAAAGATCCAGACGAAGGGAGAGAGAAATGGATTGGTGGCTAATTATTGTAGCTGCTGTAGTGGGAATCGCGCTTGGGGGCGCAGTTGCAATTCAGGTATGGCGGATGGTTGTTGGTCGCCGGATTCGCGCTACCCAAAGTGAGGTTGAAGCCCTCCAAACCGAAGCTCAGACCAAGTATAAAGAAATGCTTTTTGAGGCCAAGGAGGAAGGGCTTAAGATCAAAACTCAAGCTGAGTCAGAAATCCGTGAGCGTCGTGCTGAGCTTCAGCGGCATGAAAAGCGTATTTCCCAGAAAGAAGAGAACCTCGATAAAAAGATGGATACGTTGGAAAAACGGGAGCAGGGGATTATCGCCAAGGAAAAGGAGGCGGAAAGCTTGAACACTCAGCTTCAAGAGTTAAAGCAGAAGCAGGTTCAGCGATTGGAGCTTATCTCCGGAATCTCCAGCGCTGAGGCAAAAGATCTCCTGATCAAAGCGGTGGAAGATGAGGTCCGTGAGGATGTTTCCCGTCGCCTTTACGAGCTAGAGGCTGAGTATAAACAGGTGGCTAATGAGAAAGCTCAGGAGATTCTATCCCAAGCTATGCAGCGCTGTGCAACCGATGTAGTCTCGGAGAGCACTGTCTCCGTAGTTCCGCTGCCCAGCGACGAGATGAAGGGACGCCTCATCGGGCGTGAGGGGCGGAACATCAGAGCTCTAGAGAATGCCACCGGTGTGGACCTTATCATTGACGATACACCCGAGGCAGTGACCATTTCCGGCTTCGATCCGGTACGTCGCGAGATCGCTCGGATTGCCCTGGAAAAGCTTATCCTCGACGGAAGAATTCACCCCGCCCGTATTGAAGAGATGGTGGCAACAGCAAAGAGCGAGGTGGACGCTAAAATGCATGCGGAAGGAGAGAATGCGGTCCGCGAGGTAGGTATACCCGGACTGCAGCCTGAGCTGGTCAAGCTCCTGGGTCGCCTCAAATATCGCTTCAGCTATGGACAGAATGTACTTCAACATAGCATCGAGGTAGCTCACCTTGCTGGCATGATCGCGTCGGAGCTGGGAGTCAAGGTTGCACTGGCAAAGAGAGCAGGACTGCTCCATGACATCGGCAAGGCGGTAGATTTCCAGGTGGAGGGACCTCATGCCAAGATTGGCTATGATATAGTTAAGCAATGGGATAAATCTGCTGAGGTAGCTAATGCCGTAGCAGAACATCATGGGGAAACTGATTCTATGAGCATCCTGGGTTTTATCATCTCCGCCGCCGACGCCCTTAGCGGGGGAAGACCAGGGGCCAGAAGGGAGTCGCTGGAACGCTATTTACAGCGCCTGGAAGCATTGGAAAATGTGGCCAATAGTTTCTCTGGTGTGGAGAAATCATACGCGATCCAGGCTGGTCGCGAGATCCGCATTATGGTTAAACCTGTCGAGATAGACGACATCGGAGCACTAAGGCTTACCCGAGATATTGTGAAGAAGATCGAGGAAACCCTGGAGTATCCCGGCCAAATTAAGGTAACGGTCATTAGAGAAACCAGGTCGGTCGAATACGCGAAATAGGAAAGATATTGCGCATTCTTATGGTAGGCGATGTAATAGGTAGGCCTGGCAGGCGGGCAGTACGCGCTTTATTGCCCGGGTTGCGCCAAGAATATGCAATCGATCTGATCATCGCCAATGGCGAAAACGCTGCCGGTGGCATTGGTATAACCACGAAAACGGCAGACGAGCTTTTCGAATCCGATGTCGATGTCATCACCTCAGGAAACCATATCTGGGCTCAACGGGAGATCATACCCACCCTTGATAGCCGTCCAGCGATCCTGCGCCCGCTTAACTATCCACAGGGAGTCCCCGGTCACGGCTACTTTATCAAGGGAGAGGCCATGGTAGTCAACCTTATAGGGCGCACATTTATCGGTAACTTCGATTGCCCTTTCCGGGCGATCGATCAACTTCTCGAGGATCTTGCCGATAGAAAGCCTCCCGTCATTATCGTTGACTTTCATGCCGAGGCTACCTCCGAAAAAGTAGCCATGGGGTGGTATCTGGATGGCCGTGTAAGCGCGGTGTTGGGTACCCATACCCATGTGGGCACTGTCGATGCCAGGTTGCTACCTAAAGGAACAGCCCACATTACCGATGTCGGCATGACCGGCCCCCTCGATTCGGTGATCGGGGATGATATTAATACGGTGCTTACAAGATTTCTTACACAGCTACCCTATCGCATATCCGTGGGCAAAGGAAATGTCATACTTAATTCCGTTCTAGTAGAGGTTGAGGAAACAACAGGTAGAGCGAAGCACATAAAGCGAATCGACCGGGAGTTTGAGTAAAATTACAATTAAAGTTGACCTTCATATTCATACCACGGCCTCCGATGGGCTGCTGACTCCCGAGGAGGCAGTGCAGCATGCTGCAAAAAAGGGATTAAGTGTAATCGCCATTACCGACCATGACTCACTGACAGGGATTGATCCTGCCTTACTCGCAGCCGAACCCTTCCCTGCATTGAAAGTGATCCCCGGCCTGGAGATTAATACCGATATACCTAACGCTGAAGTTCATATTCTAGGTTACTTTATAAACCATCGAGATGATGAGCTTAACCAATCTCTCGAGCGGCTACGGGATTCCCGTGAGGTCCGAGCGCAGAAAATAATAGGCAAGCTAGGCGAACTGGGAATCGATATTGCATGGCACCAGGTCCTCGAATTGGCCCGTGGTGGTGCTGTTGGGAGACCGCACATCGCCAGGGCAATGCTTGAGCAAGGTTATGTTACCTCTATGCAGGAGGCATTCAATATGTACATCGGTCGGCAGGGGCCGGCATATGTCGAGCGGGCAAGGCTCTCTCCACAAGAGGCAACAAAGCTTGTGGTAAAGGCAGGGGGACTACCTGTACTGGCTCACCCAGCAGACATCGATAACATCGAGAAGTTCGTGACAGAACTCAAGGAGGTCGGGCTGGTAGGCTTAGAGGCATACTATAATAGATATGACCAAAAGACTATACAAAGATTAGTCCACTTGGCGAATAAGCACGGGCTGATCACATCCGGGGGCAGCGATTTTCACGGTTTCGGGGATGACAAGGAGACACCAATGGGCGCAGCAGACGTCCCTTTTGATTGCGCCGAGCGTCTTATTGCTCTAGCAGAGCAACGCGCCCAGGAGGTGATTAAACAGTGAAGTGGCAGACGGAGACACTGGATTTTCCCACTGATGAAGGCACATTGCATGGCGAGATCCTTCTACCAAATGGAGAAGGGCCATTCCCGGGCGCAGTACTTTGCCATGGGATGGCATCGGGTCAACTAACTATGAAGCCCAGCGCCCAGAGGCTGGTACGCCGGGGTATAGCTACGCTGACATTCGATTTTCGCGGGCACGGCAAGAGCGAAGGGGTTCTTGATGGCGATCTCGCAGAAGATGTCATAGCCGCGACGAAATTCTTACGTTGTCACGACAAAGTAAACCCTAAACGCATCGCTATCGTGGGGCACAGCATGGGAGCTTTGGCGGCTATACAAGCAGCCGCAACCTTCGAAAATATCCGGGCCCTGGTTTGCCTATCCAGTCCTGCTGAAATCAGCGGCCATTTTACTACGCTGTGGGCTCACTTCAATACAAAGGCAAAACAGGCAGGAAATCCCATAATTGAATTTCCACGTAACGGATCTCTGATTATACATGGGGGGCTTACTAGTATGGCATCCAGGATTTGGATGTGGCTGCGTGGTTATACATTAAGGGTTAATGTGGAGGAAGGCCCAGAGTCTTTGATGAAGCTTAACCCTTTGAATTATATTGATAAGATTGGGGATTTCCCAAAGCTTTTCGTCCATTGCAAGGGAGATAAGTGGCTCGCTTATAAGGAAGTCCACAGACTCTATGAGATAGCCCCACCGCCAAAGAATTATATATTATCCGAGGGCGGTTTTCATTCCGCCCCTCTTTTTCCTGGTAAACTCAGGGGGAGATGGATTTCGTGGCTCGTTTCTGTATTAACCTAAACCAGGAGTATCGGTCGTGATAGTTCAAATTACATTAATGACGATAGGCGCTTATCTTCTCGGCGCCATACCTACATCCTATATAGCTAGCCGGTTGCTCAAAGGGATCGACATAAGGAGTTACGGTAGCGGAGTATCTAGCGGGTCTAATGTTTGGCATTCGGTGTCCCGTTGGGCAGGAGTCACGGTAGTTACTTTCGATATCCTGAAAGGCCTCGTCCCGGTAGCCATTTCTTACTATGTATTAGAATTTCCCATATGGGCAGCGGGGATCGTAGGGTTGGCGGCTATGGCTGGACACAGCTGGTCCATCTTCCTTCGCTTCCATGGGGGGCGAGGGATTGCTACTATGATGGGCGCGCTCCTTATTCTGGCCCCGTTGGCAGTCCTGGCATTTTTCGTCATTATGCTCAGCGGTGTTATTCTAACTAAGAACTCCCCCTTATCAATGCTCTTAGGTGCTGCTGCTACGCCTCTTGTCAGTTTGGGCTTGGGAAACCCACCGGGGTTGACCTTGTGCCTGTTTGGCATGGTGCTTCTCCTGATTATCAGGCGGTTTTTAGCAGAGCGCACTATACCCCCCGGCGAATGGAAGCGAGTGATGATTTACCGTTTGTTCCTGGATCGGGATACCCGTGATCGGGAGGCCTGGATATACCGGGCTCCCTCTAGTACGGAGGAGCCATAGATAAAGAGATGAGATGCGCTTCTCACCCGGATATAGAAACAAACTTAAGCTGTGGACGGTGTGGGAAACCCGTCTGTCCAAAATGTATGGTGCAGACGCTTGTGGGGCCGCGTTGCCCGGATTGCGCAAATTTGAAGCGCCTGCCTACCTATGAAATATCAACACGGCACTACCTTATTGCTATCGGGGTGGGCGTAGGGGTTGCCATTGTTGCAGGTATTGCCTGGGCCCTGATCTGGAGAGCGATCCCGTTCCTATCCCTTTTAACAGCAGCAGGTGTAGGCTATGCAATTGGTGAACTCATTAGCCGCGCTACAAACCGCAAGCGCGGACCCGGCCTGCAGGTCATCGCTGGCGTTAGCGTATTGATAAGCTTTGCCACCAACTATCTCTTTGCTGCCTACTTTCTTTCAGTACCCTGGTTCAGCTTATATACCATTATTGGTCTCGCCCTGGGTATCTTTATCGCTGTTACACGGCTGCGCTAAAAGGGCAGGGCAATAAGAGGGGAATTGGTAGCGTACGGGATTTGCCCCCACGTGTCCCAAACCGTCATTTGAAAAAGAGGTGCAGGATACTTCCTGCCGG